>NZ_DASQZC010000572.1:0-10155 GCF_035638895.1 Nostoc sp.
CCAAGGTATCACTCACTCTCAACAATTCAGTTGGGAAAAAACAGGAAAAGCAACCGTCGAAGTCTTATCCCGCTATCTATAAAAGATAAACTAACGCCAAAATCTGGATGCAAAAATTTGGGATTTTATCTAGATTTCAGATTATCTTGACTAATGGCTTCTAATTAATCCTCAATCCCAATGAAAGCACTAATTCTCTCTGGCGGTAAAGGTACACGTTTACGTCCCCTCACCTATAGTGGAGCAAAACAACTCGTACCAGTTGCAAATAAACCTGTTTTATGGTACGGGATTGAAGAAATGGTCGCTACTGGTATTACTGATATTGGCATCATCATCAGCCCGGAAACTGGGGCAGAAGTTCAAGCGAAAACCGGAAATGGAGAATACTTTGGAGCGAACATCACCTACATCGTACAAGACCAGCCACTTGGACTTGCTCACGCCGTTCAAGTTGCTCATCCCTTTTTAGGAGATTCTCCCTTTGTCATGTACTTGGGTGATAACCTCATTCAATTAGGTGAGTTACGTTATTTTCTGCAACAATTTAGCCAACAACAGCCAGATGCTTTGATTCTCTTACGTTCAGTTTCTAACCCTAGCGCCTTTGGTGTGGCTGAGGTCGATGAAACAGGACGGGTATTACAGTTAATTGAAAAACCCCAAGTTCCTCCTTCAAATCTAGCACTGGTAGGAGTTTATTTCTTTTCTCATCTCATCTATGATGCGATCGCAAATATCCAACCTTCCGCCAGAGGCGAACTAGAAATTACTGATGCTATTCAATACCTAATTAATCAGAAAAAACAAGTTTTAGCCTACAATCTCAAAGGTTGGTGGTTAGATACTGGTAAAAAAGATGACTTATTAGAAGCTAACCGATTGATTCTCGACACCTATTTGACAGCATCAGTTCTTGGCGAAATCGATGCCCAAAGTCAGATTATTGGGCGAGTCCAAATCGGTGCAAAATCTAAAGTAATTAACTGCACAATTCGGGGGCCAGTAGTCATTGGTAGCAATTGTCATTTAGAAAACTGCTTTATTGGCCCTTATAGTAGTATTGCCAACAATGCCACACTCATTGATACCGATTTAGAACACAGCGTGATTTTGGAAGGTGCTAAAATTGCTGGAATTCATCAGCGTATTATTGATAGTGTGATTGGACAAAGGGCACAATTGACTCTTGCACCTCGTCGCCCCAAAGCGTTACGATTTCTAATTGGCGATGACTGTCAAATTGAATTAACATGATTTAGTTGTTAAAAATAGGAAAAGCTACGGTTGAAGTGTTACCTGTTAGCTGTAGAATACAAGCATAAAATTACTCTCACAGTTAACACTGTGGCGAGTTACTCGAAATAATATTGATGAGCATTGTACAGACCAAAATCCCTGAAGTTATACAACTTGAACCCCAAGTATTTAGAGACGATCGCGGGTTCTTTTTTGAAGCCTACAACGACCGAAAGTTTGCCCAAGAGACTGGTATTATTGCGAATTTCGTCCAAGATAACCACTCCTACTCAAAACAAAACGTTCTGCGGGGATTGCACTACCAAATTCAACAACCCCAAGGTAAACTTGTCCGGGCTATTGTTGGCACTATCTTTGACGTAGCCGTAGATATTAGAAAAAGTTCGACTACCTTCGGTAAGTGGGTAGGTTATGAACTCAGTGCTGACAACAAACGCCTATTGTGGATACCACCAGGCTTTGCTCATGGCTTTCTCGTGCTTTCAGAAATAGCTGAAGTTCTCTACAAAACTACAGATTATTACGCACCCCAAGGCGATCGCACAATTTTATGGAATGATCCAGATTTAGCTATAGATTGGCCTTTAAGTGCGCCACCAATTTTATCAACTAAAGACGAAGCTGGGAAACCTTTGAGAACTGCTGAAGTATTTGATTAAGCTTGATGATTGCGTTAGGCTCAAGAACTAATTAGGATGAGTAAATCAATTTTGCTGATTGGTAGCAACGGTCAAGTGGGTAAGGAACTACAACAAATACTCCCCTACTACGGTGATATTATCTCAGTAGAACGCCCAACAGTAGACCTTGCCCAACCCGATACCCTCCGCAACGTTATCAGATCAAAACAGCCGCAAATCATCATTAATGCTGCTGCTTATACTGCTGTGGACAAAGCAGAAAGCGAACCCGAACTTGCTAGCGCTATTAATGCGATCGCACCCCTAATTATTGCCCAAGAAAGCCAAAAATTAGGAGCTTTTCTAATCCATATTTCCACCGATTATGTTTTTGATGGTAATCGGTATCGCCCTTACCAGGAAACCGATGCTACTAATCCCTTGAGTATTTATGGTAAAACCAAACTTGCTGGAGAAGAAGCAATTCGGGAAAGTTGCGCCGATCACCTCATCCTCCGCACTGCTTGGGTTTATGGAACCTTTGGCAAAAGCAATTTTGTCAAAACCATGTTGCGACTAGGTGCAGAACGCCAAGAAATCCGTGTTGTCGCCGATCAAATTGGTAGCCCGACTTGGGCGCAAGATATAGCCACGGTTATAGCCCAGACAATTCCCCAGTTAACCCCAGAAATTAGCGGTAGTTATCACTACACTAATAGCGGCGTTGCTAGCTGGTATGATTTTGCCGTTGCAATTTTTGAAGAAGCACAACAGCTCGGCTTCCCTTTGAAAGTTGAACGTATTGTCCCCATTACAACCGCCGAATATCCCACACCAGCCCGTCGCCCTGCCTATTCTGTGCTTGCTTGTGAAAAAATTTCAGCAATTTTAGAAACACATCCGCCCCATTGGCGACAAAGACTCCGGCAAATGCTTAAAGATTTTAAAATTGGGCATGGGGCATAGGAGATTGTTCATTAAATTTCTTCTCTATTCCCCACTCCCTATTCCCTACTCCCTTTTACTTTTCAAAACTCCCGTTTCATGTTGTATTGGCAAAACATCTAAGATATCAGTTTGGGAACAATATTTTAAATCTTCGTGACAGTCAAGACGCAATAATCGTTGGCCGTGACTAGCTTGGTGAAGTAATCCCAATAAGTTATCTTGCCACTGAGAGTAAAGAGCGATCGCACTTATTACTTCATCGTTACCAGCTAATTCTTCTGGTGAGAACTGTGTTTGCTGTAAAAGACTATGAGCGATCGCACCTGCACAAACTGTATCTTCTAAAGAAAAACTGCCTTCCCAACCAGAACCGACAATCCACACTGTCTCTGGTTGCTTATCTAAAAGAAATTGCACCACCGCCGCCCGGTTAATCAAGGCAGCTGCTAATAGATTTGGGGAATCTTGTACCCGTTGTAAGGCACGAGTGCCATTGGTGGTACTGATAAACAAGCGACGCCCTTGGACTAATTCTGGTGTGCAGTCGAGGGGGGAGTTACCCAACTCAAAGCCAGCTACTTTCGCGCCTCCGCGTTCTCCAGCCCGCAGACGTTTTTCAGAAGGCCATTTTTCGCTAACTTCAATTAATTTATCTAAATCGCTGAATACTTGTACAGCTTCGCCTCCAGCTGCCAAAACTGTCGCAATTGTGCTAGTGGCTCGCAAGACATCCACTGCGATCGCACATTCTGGCGCTTTACCCGTTGGAGTCAATTCAGGAGTGTGGTATACGAATAGCTTCACGCGCTGGATACACCTAGTTTAATACTACTGTCGCAAATAACATTTTACCTAGTTGGTGTCACTAACTATAATTTCAATTTTTCCCAAATGATTTTTTACCATCAAAAAGTACAATGTATGTCATCTAATACATAAATGGGGCTGGGGAATAAATCTGTTAGGGATTTTAACTAAATTTTAAGAGTCTCTGAATAAATACTCAAAAAACCCATTTTTATCTGAATAGACTTTCAGACTGCTGCACTATCTTGTAATCTAAAACAAGAACAGACTCATTTTTATGGGGAAAAAGTTATAGCTTCAAGGTTACAGCGCGAAGAGACGGATATTCACTCATTCCCCAATCCCCACTGAAATTGCTATGGCACCTTTACCCGATTACCGCCCTAAACAGCTATCTTTAGGCCCGTTGGAAGCGGAAGTTTTAAATATCATCTGGGAACTTGGTTCAGCCACAGTCAAGGATGTACACGCTCGCATTCTGGCTGACCCCAACCGCGAATTAGCGTATACTTCTGTCACTACTGTCTTACGTCGCCTCACAGATAAAGGTTGGCTGGCTTGCGATAAGAAAGAACGAGCGTTTTACTGGCGGCCAATGCTGAGTAAGCAACAATCAGAAGTCATCAAAGCTCACGAGCAATTACAGCGATTTCTGGCAGTGGGGAACCCCGATGTTATTGCTGCTTTTGCCGATAGCTTAGATGAAGCAGCCAGTGAGCAAATAGCAGCGATCGCCAAACGGATTCAATCTGCACGCCAAGCCAGGGAGGAAAAATGATGCACCTAATAATGATTTTGAATGCTTTGGCAGTTGCCTGGTGGTTAAGATCCGCTTGGAATCAACGCCAAGCTAGTTGGAATGTGCGGTGGCAGCGATCGCTATTTTTGTTTCTCTTCCCGCCCTTGCTAATTTTCATGACTGCGATCGCTGTACTGTTCATGGGGCCTCAAGGACAAATGGGCGGGATGTATACAGGCTCAATTAGCTATTTCCTAGCATTAATTTATTTGGCATTTTTTGCCATTTCATGCATTAAACTTGCCTTCCAGGGTTGGCAGTCTGTAGAATCTGCCCGTAACTGCCCTTTAGTGAATGTTGGCGATAGACGAGCCAGACTGCTGCAAACGGGGGCGCTGTTTGCAGGTCAAATCGGTTTTTGGCAACCAGAATTAGTGGTTAGCCAAGGATTAGTGCAAACTCTCTCACCGATTCATCTAGAAAGCGTCTTAGCCCATGAGCAAGGGCATCACTATTACAGGGATACATTCTGGTTTTTCTGGCTGGGTTGGGTGCGTTCTTGCACCGCATGGTTGCCAAATACAGAGCCTTTGTGGGAAGAACTTTTAGCTTTGCGTGAACTTCGTGCTGACGGTTATGCAGCATTGCAGGTAGATCCTCTGGTGTTAGCAGAATCACTTTTATTAGTGGTTAGTAGCAGCCCCGTTTTATCGGAAATTTGCTGTGCTGCCTTAGGTTCCTCTGGTGCAGATCGGTTAGAACAGAGAATAGAAGCCCTATTAGCACCTCCAGAAGCAACCCAAGTCTCTCAATTCCAATCTTGGCATGGTTTTCTTCTAGCGTTATTACCTTTAGTAGCTGTAGTATTTCATAGTTAAGTTGAATTTATAAAGCTATAGCAATCCTATTTTATTTGTGATAATTGAAAGCTAAAAATCCCCAACTTCCTTGAGAAATCGGGGATTTATGTTAACGAAAGTCGCGCTAGGTATCCTAATTAATTAGCCTGAAATTATTCGAGTTTTAAGCAAAAGCGATCGCTTGAAAACTTCTTCTAAATGCGGATAACGGTAACATTAGTGGAGTATCTTAACACACTCTCATTTTCTAAGCCGCTTGCCTAAACTGGTTTAAACCTCATTATTTATTCTCCCACCAATATTGTCTGTTTATTTCCGCCCTACTGTACTAGACCATCAATTTACTATTCTCACCCAATTGTCCTACTATATTGCCTTGCATCTCATAATTGAATGCTATTATCCCCGCTAGATCCAGAGCCGTACCACCTGTTATATCGGGAAATGTTAGCCCAAGCGGGTTGTCAAGTTGTGTTTGATTCTGTTCTGCCGTAGTAAGGTAGAATGCGTAATTAGTATTCTCTCCTTGACCTTGAATCTGTATATAATAAGTTCCTGGATTTAATGAAATGCTTTGAGTTGCTTCAGATATACTACTATTTTGATCGTTACCAGTATTAGAACCAGTAGTAGAAGCTAAAATCTGACCGCTTGCATTAAAAAGTTGTTCACTGATACCCCCAGAAAAGCTAAATCTATCTATCGTAACAGTACTAGGTTGATTTAAAGTGAACTGATAGTAGTCATTAGGATCAGATGAACTTACATGTTCCGATACTAGAGTATAATTTGAACCTATCGTCAGTTGGCGAGCAGTGCCTAATGTCTTTCCAGCGTATTCACTGGCAGCCTGACGTCCTTCAAACCTACCATATAAACTAAAGTGTTCGACTAAATTGATGCCTTTCAAAGAAGTCAAATCGGGATTATTTGCTTTATAAAAACCAGCATCAAAATAGGGTGAAGATTTACGCCCTTCATTTATCCCATTGATTTCAAAGTGTTGCAACAACTGGCTGTTGTTCAAATTAGCTAAGTCTTGGTTGTTAGTGCGATAGTAGTTAAAGTCAAAATAGCGTGAAAAGTTACGCCCTTCGTTTATCCCATTAATTTCCAGGTGGTTTAAAAGTTGAGAATTATTTAGGTTTGCAAGATCAGAGTTAAGCAACTGATATTGTCTAACACTGAAAAGTGGATCAAAGCTACGGCCTTCAGTAATACCATTGTTTTCTAAATGATTAAATAATTGCTCGTTGTTAAAGCCTGCAAGGTCACTGTTTTTAGCACGATAGTAGTTAAGGTCAACCAATGGAGAGAAACTGCGTCCCTCAGCTACACCATAATTCTCCAGATGATTCAACAGTTGACTGTTGTTGAAGTTTGCCAGATCAGAATTGCTAGACCGATAAAAACTTAAATTAATCAGTGGTGAGAAGGAACGGCCTTCATTTAACCCATAAGCTTCAAAGTGTGATAAAGCTTGAGCATCATTTAAACCTGCTAAGTCAGCATTAGCATCACGATAGAAATTGGCATCAAATACACTTGATCTACTTAGGGACATATCGCTCAACTTCCTAATATAAAGTATTTGTACTCTTAATTTTACGTCAGTTCGACAAAGCTAAAAACACATTGATACTTAGTTTAATAATTAAGATAAATGCCATCGCTTACGTTTTTTCTAAAAGCTATCCGCGAATTTTTTGGACTCAGGGCACTGGGAATGCATTGTCTTCGTTAAATCAGAATATTATATGTACTAATTTTTATACAATTTTTTATACTAAAATACCGTCTTTGTACGTATATACTGAATCTACAAAATGAAACTGCTGCTTTTGGGATTTTTACTCAGATATTTTTGCAAAATACCACTACTTACTATGAGAATGAAGACTACTAAATTCAAAGACCCTACTTATTAGGGTAAGTATTATATTCGTGGTTGTAAGTATTTCGTCCTCTGGTAAAAACGTTAGCTACCTTAATATCGCATTAACACCAGTCGCGCCCCATTGGCGACAAATACCAAATCAATCCTTGACATCAGCACTCACGAACGCCGCCAGCCTACTTCTCGCACCATCTAGCAGCTGTTCCCATTACCTACCAAAAAAGCGTAAGGTTTCCTGTTATAGCTGCGATATCTAACGACAAGCCGCTTTACCTCTACGCAGCCCTTATTTAGGAGACGTATAGCAAAAGAATACCTGATTCAGAAACTTCACAGTCGGGTCAAGCAACCATAAACCTCTGAGAGATAATCTAGAATCAAAACTTTAAAATCCAAAATTAATAAACTCCCCAGGCCGGATTCGAACCAGCGACCAATCGATTAACAGTCGATCGCTCTACCACTGAGCTACTGAGGACCACCCACGATTTATAATCTTAGAGCTAAAAATAGTATTTGGCAAGTAGTTTCGCCAATATTTTTTTTATAGCTTAATTTAAATAATTTTGCAGTCAAAACCGATTCAGGAACTTAAGCAGAGACTGTTAAATACTAATATCTACTGTAATCCCATTCGTAATTCAGCCAGACGCTGCCGCGCCTTAGCATCAATGGCATTAGCTAAAAACCTACTCTTAGATTGTTTGCGTGTATGATACTTCTGTCGCATCCGACAAACGGTAGCTTCTACTTCCCCACAAAGTTGTTGTGCCGACAACCATTCAGCCCCATACCCTTGTATCATCAACTGCTGTGCCCGATCTGATGTAGCAACAATTACACGAGAAATCAAAGATTGAGCTATTTGCTGACGCATAGACGCACAGGATTTTTCAATATAAGTATCTGCTGTCTGCCCAAAATCAGTGTAATAAACTGATAAAAGCTCAGTAATTATTTCTTTATTGCTAGAAGAGTTTTGATATTGGGCATCAAAAACTATCTGAGTTGTGTAACCTTGAAACGCGCTATAACCAGTCATTGCTTCCACAAGTTCACCCCGTGCTGCCTCTAGTCCAACACTATCACGCGTTTTTTTAAGGCAAGGCCAAGCGCCTATTATATTGTAGCCGTCTACTAACAAAACGGCTTGGAGTAAGGAACGGGGCATGGTTTTTGATCACAATTTTCTAGAGTTAACAAAATTCATTCATAAGTTTTATAATAATTGATGCATAGTCTGTAACACTATGCTACACAGAATAAAAAATATAGTACCCTCACAAAACTAAAACTAAGACAGACATACAAACTTAAAACGCGCCTTTGTTTTAAAAGGCGCGTTGCAGTTCTTTTTCAGTAGTGGTGAAAATGAAGAGTGCTGAGTTAAAAAACCACCTATAAAGGGCGGAGCATTACGGCTATAAAAGCCTGAGTACTTTTCACTTAACTCAGCACTCAATTAAGAGGCTTCGCTGTGTACCTCCATTAGACGTTGTTTGAGGCGTTGAGGTTCACCCCTATCTACGAGAGAGCCTTTTTCTAGCAAGAAAGCGCCGTCACAGTAATTTAACTCGTCTAATCGATGTGTCACCCAAAGCGCTGTAATACCTCGACTTTTGACAAGGCGGCGCACACCAGCCACCAAATCCAACTGACTATCTGGATCTAGTAAGGCAGTGGGTTCATCTAATAATAAGACTTCACAGCGACGGGCGATCGCACCGGCGATCGCGACTCGCTGTTTCTGTCCCCCAGAGAGTGCATAGATAGGGCGTCGTAGGAGGGCAAGCAAATTCACCGCTCCTAGTGCCTCCTCAACCCTTGCTCTAGTGGCAGCAGGCGGTAACTTTTCTTCCACCAATCCAAAAGCCACATCAGCACCAACCGTTGGCATCACCAGTTGATGATCTGGATTTTGGAAGACAAAGCCAACGGGGTGCAAAACCCGAATTTCCCCAGACTCAGGAGCTAGTAGCCCCGCCAGCAGTCTAAGTAACGTTGATTTACCACTGCCATTTGTACCCAAGAGCATCCAAAATTCGCCCTTTGGTACTTCTAAAGAGCAAGATTTGATAACTTTCTCTCCATTAGGCCAATTGAAATTTAAATCCTTGACCTCAATGCCCAGTTGAGCCATTTGTCAACCTTGGTTACTCAGCAGCTACAGCGAAAAATCCAGGTGGCCTACCACCACCAGGGGTTGTACCATCTTTCTGAACAATCTGCACCCCAGAAATTTCACTAGCGCGGACAGCAATTTTTTTCTCTGTCTTGCCCTCGCACTTGAGTTCCACAATGTCAGGGTTACCAGAGCGGATTGCTGCCAAAATCAGCTGATAGACAGCCTCAGCATCCTCTGCTGACTTACGTTGTACAGAGATCGGGAAAGCAGTGTTTCTGATGCTTAAATCGATGGTAAACATTTAGCAATAATCAAATTTAACTGTGGACTCATTTTAGCGTCAGCTGACTGATTCTAGGGAAATGGGAAAGAGGCAGAGGGGCGGGGGGTAGGGAGCAGGGGGAAATAACCCTATCAAGAATTGTCGTGGAATGAAGGGGGAATGTGTCTGAATTCCCACTTCAAGCAATAAGTGTGGTTATCGTAAAGAGCGGGAACTAACGCAACAGGTGGGAGCGAATCTCAATTCTTGTCTATCTCCTTTGCTCCCCACTCCCACCTCATCTGAATCAAAAATAAATTTTTATTACAAAAGCCCTAGAAAAATTAACGATTTACACCTAATATGATTAAAGGTGTGTAAAAAATTGTAAACTTGGTTAACAACCCGGTTAACTTTCTGCTCATAGAAGGCTTTTATTTAGCCATCTATAATACAGATACAACCTGTACTTATAAACATTTGGAGATTTGCTCTAATGACCATCGCAGTTGGACGCGCCCCTAGTAGAGGGTGGTTTGACGTTTTAGACGACTGGCTCAAGCGCGATCGCTTCGTATTCGTAGGTTGGTCAGGGATACTATTGTTCCCCTGCGCCTTCCTAGCACTAGGCGGTTGG
>NZ_DASQZC010000573.1:0-1618 GCF_035638895.1 Nostoc sp.
GAGGCTAGCGCCAAGGGGTCTCCCCAAGTGGAGCATCTGGCGTGTGGGGTGTAATGACTGTGGTTAGCATAACTATATTATGCGGACATGATATTACTCGTTAATTATGCTGTATCGTAACTCACTTAAATATTTAAAAACGCCAGTAAAATTACTATCTAGATTTTTATTACCTACTAAACTTATAGGTTAGCTACCACAAAATGCACCTGCTTTCCAGAATCAAACAGAAGTGCCTAACTACTAAAGTGCGATCGTGCGATGCCTGCGGCGGGCTACACCTACCTATGCAATAGGCATCATTCACTGTAAATGATGCCTAATTTTTGCCAGTTACGCCGTCTGTCTATACTTTTTACTAAACTTTATCTTTCTAGAGTGTCTCAATGGGACAATGTAGCGGTTCAGTAAAGCTTGCAAAAATAGGTATTTTTTTAACAAAATTGGATTACTAGCTCAGTAATTACACGATGCTAGAAAATAAATTGTTGAGAATGGACTTGTGTTCTGACAGAATGGACTTGCGTTTTGACAGAATGGACTTGTGTTCTGGCAGAATGGACTTGCGTTCTGACAGAATGGACTTGTGTTCTGGCAGAATGGACTTGCGTTCTGGCAGAATGGACTTGTGTTCTGACAGAATGGACTTGTGTTCTGACAGAATGGACTTGCGTTCTGAACGAATAAGGTTTGCCATTAATAGAACGCCAGAATCTTTCCGTTTTACCAGTGCGTTATGTGCAGCAGCGTAAAACCCAAGTGATTGGTATGCAAAATCGCCCATTGCGGTTGCTGTTCATGGCGACTTCTCCTGAAGATCCGAGAGTTCCACCACTAGGGTTTGAGCAGGAAGAAGCGAACATTTTGCAAGCAACTAAGGATCAGCCTTTGGCGTTGATTGTTGAGGAAAGCGGCTCAGTTGCAGAGTTGGCTAATTTGGTGCAATCCTACCCTGAAGACTATTTTGATATCTTTCACCTCACGGGACACGGGATAATTCTAAGGCGGGGGCAGGTATAGTTTTAGGCTGGGCGCGTTCAGTGTTTGACCGCAGTCAAGTTTCAACAAAATTTGAATAATATTGACTTAGCTATAATCGTTCTCGCATCTCCCAGCAATCGTTTAGAAGTTCTGAAACCTCTGATGCCTAAAGTTCAAGAAGCTTTAGCAACGATTCAAGCAGGTGATGTGGTTACTATCACACTGCCAGATGCGATCGCTTAAGCAACTATGATTATTGTTGGATTGCCGAGTGGCGAAATGCGATATGGGATTTTAGGCAAATTAGTTGTAAATTATGCGATCGCTATAAGCCAAAATTTTTATAGATACTCACACAGGTATAGTCAAAATGGATATTAAGAATGGCATCGTCGGCGCTGTTGGCAACACACCCCTAATTCGCTTAAACAGTTTCAGTGAAGAAACAGGATGTGAAATCCTCGCTAAAGCTGAATTTCTCAATCCTGGCGGTTCTGTCAAAGACCGCGCCGCACTTTATATTATCAAAGACGCAGAAGAGAAAGGTTTACTCAAACCCGGTGGCACAGTTGTAGAAGGAACTGCTGGTAATACTGGCATTGGGCTGGCGCATATTTGCAACGCCAAAGGCTACAAA
>NZ_DASQZC010000574.1:0-2714 GCF_035638895.1 Nostoc sp.
CCCATTGATAAACCGCATCAGACTCGCTCATCCCTTGAGCAATCATTGCTGGTACATTGCGAGCGTAAGATGCGATCGCCTCTTCCTTCCCAATTACCCCATCAAGAGAATGAACTGCCAACAGCATGATAAATGCATCACACTGAGATTTAGTTAGGTGCTTAGGATGACTGAGATTAAGCAATTTTAATTGCTCAATCACAAACTCTTTTTCGATACCCAGCGCTTCTCTTACGCTCAATACCCTTTGAGCGTGTTCGGGGAAAGATTCAAGAGCAGGAAGTATGGCGTGTCGTTCAACTTGGGGCAAAGTTTCAGCCACTTCATCAGCTATGATTTGCGCTCCTCTGACTTGCTCAATATCTTCTGCGTCTGACATTCCTACAAGAGAAAATACAGCGCGACGCTTGGCTTTGGTAATTGCCTTCATGATGGCGTTTGCTTTATCTTCAGCGCCTCTGGGTGTCGGGACAATGCCCATATCTGAATCGGTGCGTCCGTGCCGATCGCGTACCGAGATGCAGACAGTAATTAATTCCTCTGTTACCGTCACTTGTGGCTTATCAAAGCTAATGCCGTGGTTTTTGGCCAACTGGTTTGCGGCTTCTTTGCGTGGGTAAAGTACCAGCTTGCCCTTCATTTCCACGTAAATGAAGGGCTTGGTGTAGGGGTTTAATCCTACGCTCTCACAGAGTTGCAGATAGTACTGCACTCGCTGCTGAGAGTTCATTGCTCTCAAATCACCTTGTATAAGAGCAGATTCAGCGATCGCTGCTAAATTATTTTGATTATTCGTTGCTAACATCTTTTATTTCCTCCACACATCCCATCGATTCACCTAGATAGTGCAGCACGTCCCCTAAATGAGTTTTCATCTCAGGGTCATTGTGATGCACTTCACAAAGATTTCGCCATTCTTCAGACTGTGCGATCGCCTCAATCTCCACATAGTGAGAATTGAATTTACTTAGCATCTCTGTAGCAGAAACTTTTATTGATTTGGGTTCAAAGGAATCCCTGATTTTTCCCAACTCAATCAGTAAGCATTTCATAAATACATTGGGTTTGCCGCCAGTTAAATAATTGTCGTCTCTTTTTACTTGCCAAGCATCGCCACACCATCTATCTATTTTTAAATTTTCGTCCTTATAAACAAATTCGGCGAAAACGTAGACTGGATGCTGGTAAGTCGCACGGACATTGATTCCCAGTTCTTTCTGTAAATTTGGGGAAATAACTGCATCAAAGTCAGAGCGGAAGTGAGCGATCGCTTGCTCAATCTCTTGTTGCTCTTGAAACTTTTGCGCTTCAAGCTGTGCTTTTAACTTGGCTTGATGCTCCCCATAAACTTCATCAATCAGTTGCTCTAAATTCATCTTTTTAGCCTTTTTTGGATGGCAAACTTTATGAAAATGTTAGGGGCAATTTACGCCCCCAATAAACTAAACTTAATTTTACTTACCGCCTGCCACCGCCTTTATGTGGCACATCCTCATCATCGCTAGACGGAGATGGAGGAGTTTGAGCAGCTATAGATGGGCGAGACACTTGCAAGGTTTGTGGAATTGATTGCGTCACGTCTTCAGGAGAAGAAGCGATGCCTGCGGCAGTCTTCGCCAACGCAACAGGCGCAAAAGTAGCCGTAGATATTGTCAGTGCGATGAAACTTGAGATAAACTTCATTGGTATTCATTCCTTACAGTGGGTGGACAGGCGATCGCACTCCCGGCAAGTTGGGCGATCGCTTTAAAAGGTGGTCAACTGCAATGGGTGCAGCGTCTAAAACTTTTCAAAACTAAGCTGCAACTAACCGTTGTCCTAAAAAATTCTCTACCGCTATTTGGTGCTTACACTTTGACCCTCGGTGTTGACAGTCCCCACATTCACACCTCTTGTTTGGATCTGGGTGACTGGGCTGAACAATATAGTGGCTTCCGTTGGTAGTGTTCTTAACTATGAATCCATCGCCACACTGTTCAAGCACAGCGATCGCCTGGGCCCGTTCTATGCGTTCAGCGCTTCTCAATTCCTGAACCCTGACAACCGCTAACAACAACTCTTTAATCGCAACATCGTAATCAGCAAATACACTATTGCCCGTGAGATTAGTTTTGTAGCCGTCCGTGACGGACACAATGCGAACTAGAACACCATTTACATTCGCCGTTGCGATACCGTCGGCAACTGTTTCAAATGCAATGAATTCATCGGGCTGTGTGTCAAGATTACCCTCTAACTCTTGAAGCGACTGGTATAAATCAATAACCGCTTCTTGTGGCGTGGCAAACGTGTCAAGACTCATGGTGTGAGTCCAGAAGCAATTCCAATCCATTTTGATTTCGCCTAGCACGCTACCGTCTTTGGCAACATCCCAGACTGTTGCGTAGTCTCCGCCAATAGATATGCACCGGAGCAAGAAATCGCCAATAAAGTGAGTGTCGTTCACCTGGGGTAAATTAGCGGGTTGTTGTTCGTCTTGTTGAACTTCTTGGACTTTCAGCGTGGCAACCGCTTGAAGTTGGGGTTGTGCTGCAAGAATATCCTTGATGCAATCTTCACGGCTACGGCGACGGGGGATGGATAGGCGATCGCACTCAACACGCAATTCGCTTATGGAGAATTTTTCAAGTTGTTCGCGGGTGTGAATTGGCTGTGTCATAATTTTTATACCTGATGTTTATCTAAGGTTCCAAGAAGCGCCATTTTTCTTTGCG
>NZ_DASQZC010000575.1:0-1664 GCF_035638895.1 Nostoc sp.
ACAGAAAACCGGGTTAAGCTTAAAAGCCGTATTCGCTAAGGATTTTTCCGATAACTAAGGTCATTGACTTAAACTTATTATCGAGTCACTACTCAACGAGAAAATAAGGGTTTCAGCTTCTAAAAATGTTTGTCTTACTCATGTAATATCTCTTAACCCGGTTTTCTGCGCGAATGCTACTCATACCCCAATTCTCTTAGCAACAAATCATTCTGGGGTAAAGACAAGATACGCGCAAAATTTATCACTATGTAAAGTTTTTGTAACAAATTTATCGCGATCGCCTTTGTCTATATGAGAGAAAAGTCTGCCTAGTTTGGCTTTCAGCCTAGTGAACACTTCGAGCTTATCTGTCCCAACTTAGAAAATATTGCCGAAAACAGAAGCTGAAGGGTCGTGTCAAGGAAGGCTCAAACCTTATTCTTCCGCTCAGTTGCGCTCAGAACATTGCCTAAAATAAGCCAAACTAGGCAATGTTTGAATGTTTTCAAGACATCAATACATGGCTACTTTACACAACTTTACATAGTGATAAATTTTGCGCGTATCTTGTCTTTACCCCATTCTTACCTTCCACCAAAGACTTGATCATGCTGAGATGTTCATCCTGAATTATCGGCTTTTGGTATCCTCCACGTTGTTTTGCTTCAATTTGTCCACTTTCACGATAATGACGTACCACGTTGCGTACAAATGACAAGCTGACCTTAAACCTTTGAGCCAGTTGGCGTTGCGAACCTTCCTTCTCTAACCAAGCGGCAATCACACGACCACGCAAATCTTTGGAGTAAAATACTGGCATTGAATTTGACAATCACTATCTGTTTAGCTTACCGTTTTTTGTGGTTCAATTACCTGAAAATTGCTGTAAATAAGATATAGATATATCTCTTGTGGGTTAAACATTTCTGCGATCGCTCCATAGCATCTGGGCTTTGAAAAAACGGATCGCTTTCCATCTATCATCAATTTATTGGAAAGAGTATAAAACGGGAAGATTGCAGGGAATTTATTACGGAGCATTCTTTCAAGATAATCTTTCCCTCACTAATTGGGTAAACAGCCAAAACATCGCCAAAACTCTTTATTGCTTGGTCGATTACCATGATGGGATTTGGAATCTATTTGCAGAAATAGCAGACTCCAATATTCGGCAAGAAATTTTAGACTGGTATCATTTGAAAGAAAATTTGTATAAAGTACAAGCTACCAAAAAATTTCTGGTGGACATTGAAGCTGAAATTTGGCATGGACAAGTAGAACCAGCAATTACCAAACTCAACAACAGTAAATATGTGGGAGCAACCCAGTTTATCAACTACCTACGTAAACACCGAAGTCAGTTAGTAAATTATATGTACTTTCAGGCAGAACAATTAAGCTCGATTGGTTCTGGAGCAGTGGAGTCAGCAGTCAAACAGATCGATAAGCGATCGCAAATAGTGGGAGCGCAGTGGAAATACGAAAATATACCCAATATGCTGTCTTTACGTTGTGCTTACTTAAATGGAAAACTAGCACCCACTTTCTAAAAGTTCAAATCAATCCCACAAACTCTCACAATGTTTTTATTCGCGATGAATTCTCGCGAATAATATTTCTTGATTTATTTTTGCACATTTGGGATGCTCCCATTAAAACTCACTTTTTTAGCGCTATCCGCG
>NZ_DASQZC010000576.1:0-3627 GCF_035638895.1 Nostoc sp.
TTGGCACTCAGGTAGACGGAATTCCTGAAGCTTTGGACAATGGACAAGCAGGACTTTTAGTACCAGCAAAAGATAGTAATGCTTTGGCTGGAGTTTTAGTGCAATTACTGAGTAATGCCGATATGCTGCACGGATGGAAACAACGGGCAAATCACAACCTAGAGTGGCTGAGTGTTGCCCGCGTCCATCAGGAAACACTGGCGGTGTATCGTGAATTAATTACAGAGTCAGAGCGTTAAGAGTGTAGCGATCGCTTTACTTTTAAAGCTACACCTAAAGCGCCAAATACTAGTACACCCAAAACATTAGTTGATTCAGGAACAGCAGTGTAATGACTACCCACTCTGATTGGCCCATCTTTATCCACTTGCTCTGCTGGCACTGGTGGAATGATTCCAGCACCTGGTGATACATTGGGGCTGGTAGCGAATGGATTGTAAAACAGGGTTCCCTTTGGGATTACGCCACCACTAAAAGTGATGATGTTATCTTTTATGGTAACGTCTGAAAAAATATCCTTTAGATCGGGGTTATTAGAGTAACCAATCTTCCCATCTCCATTAACATCTCCCCATTGCACCGGCTCATTATCAAATACGGGACTAGAATCTGGATTACTATAGGCAAGCGTTTTTAAATCAAAGACCAAGCTTTCTATATCGTACCCAGTGTCATTTAGTAAGTTATTAGCTACATCTGAGACACCATATTCTATTACTTGTCCTGGTTGAAACTCTGGCCCAAGGGTTCTCGGGTTTTTCGTTTTAAGTATGCTTTCATTTTGAGTTGTCACGATGGGTTCTACCAAGATGAAGGCTCTCGCTGGTGTCAAAGACGAAAAACTAATTCCTACTGCTCCTAGAACAGATAAGGCTATTTTGGTTGCTATTGTAGTCATATTTCTGTCCTTTTATACATTGATTGAGAGAATACTATACCCTGTGGGTTAAATCAAACAGCAAAAGCTCACTTTTAAACCACTATCTAACTGCTAGATAAATAGCGGTTAATGTGTGCTTGCTCAGTGAGTTTATATCAACTCATAGATTGATTTATAAAGCAATTCTTGTAATGCTTTATCATGATAACTAGTAATTTCACGCAATCTTTATAAAAAATCTAAATTACAAGTTATGCGTTGACAGATTAGACAATATGTGGATTTGAAAAAAACTGACTTTAACGCGATCTACCAACAAGTTTTTTCGTTGGCAAATCACGTTAATTTAAATTCCAGCGTAGAACGTGTTGAAAAATTTAATCCCTCTCAGGGATTCAAATAAATTTTTTCGTAAATCCACGCAACCACACTAACACTGGCTTTGCCCAATTCCCACCTAACAAATCGTGTAGCAGAATATAAAAACAGGGGATGATAAACAATGTCAGCATTGTAGCGATCGCCATCCCAAAGAAAACTACAATCCCTAAAGGCTGCAAAAACTCAGAACCTTCGCCAATGCCCAATGCCAAAGGAAACAGTCCCAAAATAGTGGTGACTGTAGTCATGATAATTGGGCGCAAGCGTTGAGGGGCAGCTTTCATAATCGCAATTTGGCGAGTACAACCAACTTCATCCCGAATTTGGTTCGCCAGTTCTACCATTAGAATCCCTGCGTTTACCACAATTCCCACCAACAATACAACGCCAACAATTACAGTTGCGCCAATTGCAGTTTGGGTAATGTAAAGTCCAAAAATTCCCCCAGCTAACGCCAGTGGTACGGTGAAGATAATTACCAACGGGTCAATGAGCGAATTGTATTGCACCGCCATGACTACAAATATTAGGAACACCGCCATCGCTCCCAAAGTTTTTAAAGCATCCTGAAGTTGTTGATTAGTTTCTTGGGCAGAACTAGGCACAATTGAAACGCCATCAGGTAATTTTACATCCTGGAGTACCTCATTGACTTCTGCGATCGCTTCACCAAGACTAGCCCCCTCGCTCAGATTGCCTGCCACAATAAAAGCTTGGCGCTGATTAATCCGTTGCACCTCACCAGGCGCTTGACCTTCTTGAATGTTCGCAACATCTGAAAGGCGGATTAGTTGATTGTTTTCTGTAAATAGCGGTAATTGTTCTAGCTGGGAAGGACGCGCAATTGCTTCCTTATTTAACTGCACCCGCACATCAACTAAACGATTACCGCGTTGAATTTGCGTGGGAACTGAACCTTCAATTGCTGTTTGAACTGTTGCACCAATTTGCCCGGCGCTCAACCCTAATGCCGAAACCCTTTCCCAGTCGGGGCGAATTTGGATTTCTGGTTGTCGGGGGTCGGCATCTGGTCGGAATGTCGCTAATTTTGCCCTTTCTTGCAATGCTTGCAGCACTTGTGCGCCTGCTTGCGTTAAGTTTTCTTCATTCTCACCTTGCAGAATCACGTCAACATCTGACCCTTGCACTGGAGAATTACTCAAGATTAAACCCCGCACCTGACCAGGATTGAGGCGTAGCAGAATTCCTGCTAAGTTGAGTTTGTTAAATTCCTGAGTTACTTTTTTGACGAAAGCTTCAACCTCTGTGCCTGGTTTTAGATTGATAGTGCTACTGGCACGTAAAGGATTTTCTGTAGTATTGCTACCAAACAAAGAACCACCCACAGTTGTGAAAGCAGACTCTGTTTCTGGTTGTTTGAGCAAAATGTCATCGACAATTTGCATAACTTTCTCAGAAGTTGCTAAAGGTGTACCAGGAGGAAACTGCGCTCTCAAGGTAGCTTGACCAGTACTGATGCGGGGTAAAATTTCTTGGGGAATTTGACCAAACATAAAGAAAGTGCCGCCGCCTAAAATTAACAAAGCAGCGATAACGACGAGGAGCCGATAGCGTAAAACCTTGGTTAAGAAGTTACTGTATCCCCGTGTAGCATCTTCAAATCGGTGATTAAACTGTCTAAGCAACCAAAATTCACTAATCCGACTAGACCAGCGAATTCCCAAGAGTCGAGAAGATAGCATCGGCACTACTGTAATGGCGACGACAAGGGAAGCTGCTACTGCGAAGCTAATTGTCAAGATCAGTTCATTAAATAGCAGTGCAATGAAGCCACCAATTAAGAGAAATGGCACTACAGAAACTAAGTTTGCAGCTGTAGCAGCAACTAAAGCAGATTCCACTTCTTGGGAAGCATTCATCGCACTGTCAATAAAGAATTTTGAATTTCTCCTCTGCCCCTCTCCCTCCATCTCTTTCTGATTGGGAGTCATCCCTGTTTTCTCGGAAATGTTCTCCAAAATCACAACCGATGTATCAATTGCTTGACCGACTCCTAATGTCAGACCTGCTAAACTAAACACATTCAAAGTCAAGCCAAAGATTTTCATCAGAGCGATCGCTGTTAGAGTACACAACGGAATCGTCAAACTGATAATCAATGTTTGTCTGAATGATCCCAAAAATAACAACACTGCTGCTGCTGCTAACAATGCTCCAGAAAGCCCTGAAAAGATGACATCATTTAAAGAGTTACGGATGAAAACAGATTCATCTGTAGTGGGACTCAAAGTCATATCTGCTGGAATTAAACCCGATTGTCGTAATTGTTCAATTCGCCGCTTCACAGCATCTACAACGGTAATTGTGTTCGCTTCAGGCTGCTTTTGAATTGAAAATTTCACCGC
>NZ_DASQZC010000577.1:0-22440 GCF_035638895.1 Nostoc sp.
CCGAAAAAATTATTATATGTATTTCAAGTGCTGAATATGCGTTAGCGCAGCTCGTCGTAGACATCGCTCTCAAAAATTAATCTTTCTAAGAGCTAATATCATTATGAAATAACTGTTTCAGCATCGGCTATCAAGGTTTTCAGTATAAATGATTCCTCAAAAGCAGAAAATTATGATGCGTATAATAAAATACTTTTGAAGCTACAATAATTCATTTAGTTCATCAGGATTCACGGCCAACTGACGCAAACGTTTAGCTAATTGTTCTGGCCAATTCCACCTTCACCCAATTTTCTCTCTATTATGTAGCGATCGCAGTTGTTAAACCTTGTCAAACAAGCCGGGGATCAGTGGCTTTCAATTTTTCCTAAAACATTTCATTACACTTCTGGCTCAATCCCAGCCGCCCGCAATTGTGCTGCTAGTCGTTCAGCACGTTGCCGTTCCTGTTGGGCTAACTCGGAACCCCAAGGCAAAAGGTTTCCTTGTTCATCCCACCATCGTAACCACTTTCCTATGCGGTTTTCACGAGTACCTTGCCACACCCCAAGGTAAAGATTCATTTCTGCTATCCAGTAGCGTTGATTTTCATCAGGCTCTTGCAAAATGTACTGTTCTGTATTTTGTAAGCGATACATCTCGATACTGCCGCTATCTGGCTCAAAGATGATGTAGTTAGGCACTTTTAAGATGCGCTCGTAGAAAAACCATTTTCCTGGGGGATATGTCGCTTTGATAGAATATTCTGTCTCCTGTGTATCGGAAATAAATTCCATCACAATTAGCGGAATGTCACCCTCTAGTTGAGGTGTGTAACTGCGTGTTACTTTTTCTCTAGTAACATTAATTTTGGGAATGAAAGCCCAATCAGGGGCTTTAATGACCATTTTGTTGTTTAGAGTGGCACAAATGCCGTAATTAGTTGTTGTTAGGGCGTTAGCTGAAATTTTTCCGGCTAATTGTAGGCTTTCTGTAAGTGCAGCAGCTAATGCTGGTTGATTGATGTTGTCCACTGGATCATCCGGGAGTTTGTAATCATCGGGTAGTTTTTCCCAAGTGATTTGGTAGTATTGGGTGAGGGTTGTCATGAGAGTTTTCCTTTGGTGTGTAAAAAGCACTAGTAATTGGGGACTAGGGACTGTTTTTCTAATGCCCAGTACCCAATCCCGAAGCGGCTATAGTGACTCATCTTCATCGGGTTCTAAATCATCTGCTGTCAATTCTTGATGGGGGATAGCGGCGATAATCGCATCTATTACTTTAGATACTGGTAATATCTCAATATTCAAGTCGGGAAATTTTGTCCCTTTTGGCACGATCGCTCGTTTAAATCCCAACTTAGCAGCTTCTTTCAACCGCAGTTCCATTTGGGAAACTGATCGCACTTGCCCACCTAACCCAACTTCACCAATTAATACTGTACCGGGATCGACTATGCGATCGCGGAAACTGGCAACGATGGCGATCGCAATTCCTAAATCTACCGCAGGTTCTTCCACATTCAACCCACCCGCAGAAGCAACGTAGGAATCTAATTTCGACATGGGAATTCCCACCCGTTTTTCTAAGACGGCAAGAATTTGCACCAAGCGGTTATAATCTACGCCAGTACCAGCACGACGAGGTGAGGGATAACTAGTGGGACTCACTAAAGCTTGCAATTCCACAACTATCGGGCGAGTCCCTTCGCAAGCAACGACAATGGCAGTACCAGGTGCGGGATCGTCACGGTTGCCTAAAAATAGCTCTGAGGGGTTAGAGACTTCCCGCAGTCCCTCGGCTACCATTTCAAAGATGCCGATTTCGTGAGTTGCGCCGAAGCGATTTTTTACTGTCCGTAATAAACGGTGGGAAGCAAAGCGATCGCCTTCAAAATACAACACCGTATCTACTAAATGTTCTAAAACTTTTGGCCCTGCGATCGCTCCTTCTTTAGTAACGTGTCCCACAATGAGCATAGTGACATCTTCGTGTTTCGCCACCTTCATCAATGCTGCTGTACATTCCCGTACTTGAGCTACCGAACCTGGTGCAGAAGTCAGCGCTGGAAAAAACACCGTTTGGATACTATCAATCACCGCCACGTTTGGCTTGAGAGAGTCTATTTCCCGTAAAATTTCTTCTAAATCTGTTTCTGGCAGTACATATAAATCTGCACCTATACTGTCAGGGTCTATAGAAAGTGTAGTCTCTACTACTACTGTTACATTCTCCTCATTCACCACACTTAGGGGTTTTGATACTCCCAAACGAGAAGCTCGTAATTTTACCTGCTGTCCTGATTCTTCACCGGTTACGTAAAGGATGCGATATTTCTGTGCTAATTGATTTGATACTTGCAACAATAAAGTCGATTTACCAATACCCGGATCGCCACCAATCAACACCATAGAGCCAGGGACAATCCCACCTCCAAGCACCCGATCCAATTCTTCATAACCAGACTGCCATCGGGCAATTTGGCGATCGGTAATTTGGTCAAATGTTAAGGAGGCTCGCGCTTTAGCTGGTTTAGCGTGAGATTTGCCATTAGTTTGAGTTGATTGCCAACCACTCACTCCCCCCCGACTGGGTACATCTACTGAGGATTGAATAGAAATTTGTTCTTCTAGAGAGTTGTAAGTGCCACAAGCAGGACATTTACCAAACCATTGGGGCGATTCTGCTCCACATTCATTACACACAAAAAAGGTTTTTGCCTTTGCCATTCTTAAATCTTATTAAATAATCTTAATATTTACTTAATTCTTGAAAAAAACTAAAAACCAATAATAGTAGTATTTAGAGCTTTTTCCAAATCAATTGATGGAATGATATCTTAATATTATGGTATTAAAAATTAATCATGTAAATTTTTAGTGAAGGAGCGTTGAGAAACTTGGAAAGTCATAAAGAAAAAATCTTAGTGGTAGATGATGAAGCCAGCATTCGCCGGATTTTGGAAACGCGCCTTTCGATGATTGGCTACGATGTAGTGACGGCTGGCGACGGGGAAGAAGCATTAGATATTTTTCGCAAAACTGATCCTGACCTGGTAGTTTTGGATGTAATGATGCCAAAGCTAGACGGTTATGGTGTATGTCAAGAATTACGAAAAGAATCAGATGTCCCCATTATTATGCTAACAGCCTTGGGGGATGTAGCCGATCGCATCACTGGTCTAGAATTGGGTGCTGATGACTATGTAGTTAAACCATTTTCCCCGAAAGAGCTAGAAGCTCGAATTCGCTCGGTGTTGCGGCGAGTAGACAAAACCGGTGGATCTGGCATTCCCAGTTCTGGGGTAATCCATGTCGCTAACATTAAAATCGATACGAATAAGCGACAAGTCTACAAAGGTGATGAGCGGATTCGATTGACTGGTATGGAGTTCAGCTTACTAGAGTTGGTAGTTAGTCGCTCTGGAGAACCTTTTTCTCGTTCGGAAATTTTGCAGGAGGTTTGGGGTTATACACCAGAACGTCATGTGGATACCCGCGTAGTGGATGTGCATATATCCCGTTTGCGGGCAAAGTTAGAAGATGATCCTAGCAACCCAGAATTGATTCTTACAGCACGAGGTACTGGTTATCTTTTCCAGCGAATTATTGAACCAGGGGAGGAGTGAGGAGATGAAGCAGGGGACAGGGAGCAGAGGAAGCAGGGGGAGAAGAACTATTAATTATTGTCCAATTCCCAATTCCCAATGACTAATGACCAATGACCAATGACTAAACCTGATCCTAATCGAGTTTTGCGGCGTCTACCCATTGTTGTGGGTGGGCTAGGCGCTGTACTTTTGTTGATTAACCGTTTATTGACACCAGAACTAACCCAATCTCAATCGCGTGGTGATGTGGTGGGCGTGATTTTGAGTGCGATGTTAATTTTGACGGGTTTAATTTGGCAGCAAGTTCAGCCGCGATCGCCTGATACTGTAGAACTAATTGGAGAAGAAGGTTTTGTACTAGCACCAGATTTACCTGAAATCGTGAAAACAGAGCTAGCCTGGGCATCTCATTTATTGTTGACTAATACAGTCACGCGATCGCTAGTGGTTTATTATCAAGGTAAAGTTTTGTTGCGTCGCGGGATTCTGGGTACTAAATCTGAGGTTGTACCAGGAGTAATCTTAAAACAGGTACTCGAAAAACAAAAGCCGATTTATCTAGTTGCGCTAAAAGTATATCCAGGTAGGCTTGAATTTGATTATTTACCAGAAAACACTCAAGGTGTAATTTGTCAACCTATTGGTAAGCAAGGCGCTCTAATTTTGGGCGCGAATGCTCCTCGCAGTTACACCAAACAAGATGAAAACTGGATTGCCGGAATTGCTGATAAATTAGCCGTTACTCTTGACTCTTAGCTAATTCACTAATTTAGAATTTAATCTAAAATCAGCAATCCAAAATCGTTCGACTGAGCGAAGCCGAAGTCTAAAATCTAAAATCTAAAATTCAATCACCAAGAAGTCAAAAAATTCCACCCTTCTTTTTCTTCCAGTGTTTTTTCTTCTTCTTCTTTTTCTTCCGCTTCTTCCGGTGTCTCTAAATTTTTCTGCTGAATTACATTCTCATATTCTCCTGAATCAACCCATTTCAATAACTCACCAGCCCGCATAACTACCCACGAAAGTCCGGGTTCTGTATAGCTTAATATTTTGGTGACCTTATCAATACTTTCAAAATTATTCGATGCAAACTCACGGGCTTGGACAAGAAAATCTTCAATTACACCAGTAGTCAAGTACTCATCTGGTAAACCCGCGAGTTTCATCAGTGTAGTGGTTGCTACGTCGATATCCTGACAAGCCAGCATTGCAGCGCGATCGGCAGTGAATCTGGCCATCATTCGCCAATTATACAAAGCCAGTTCCATACCACTAGCTACCAAGCCACCAACCCCCAGTGTGGTACTGTTCAACAAATTTTTTAAACTTGGCATAACAATTGCCATCTGGTGATAAACCATGTGCTGACTCTTGATGCGAGCGATTTCGTGTCCAAAAACGTAAATCAACTCATCTGCGCCAAGCCACTCCATTGCATCTAAATTTATACCAACGAGGGGTTTTTCTACGCCAACAATGTAGGTTTCAATGTGACCTGTACCTCGAAACAGATACAGTTCAGGAAGTGGAGCAACATCAAGAATTTGACAAGTTTCTACAAATTTCTCATGCAATTGAGGAAAATTTCGGGATGAAATTCTGATTTCACTACCAAGGCTTTGCAGCCTGAGTAAGCGATCGATGCCGTATTCGTTAACTTTTTTGAGTAACAGCGAGACACCGGGCATATTTTGCAAAGAAGCCAAGGCTTTGCGATCAAAAGGGTGTTCGTAGGCTGCTGAACTCAGTCCAGTTAAAATTTTTCTCGTCATGGGTTTTGAGCTTTATCTTGAGTGTTTGGGAAGTTCAGTTACTCAGTACGAACGGCTTGTGCCTTCATTATGCCTGTGGTTATGGGTTTGGGATTTATGAATTGCCCCGGAGCGCGTGTACTTTTGCGTAAGTCCTAAATATAAATCGCATCTGGAGAGCAAATTAATTAGTGAGCCACAACCGACGATTACCAAGACGAGCCAAGAGCGATCTAGAGAGAGATTTTACCAGATTGAACTAGAAAATCATATTTGGTTCAGGTCGAAAACCTTAAGTATTTATCACCATCTTACCCAGATACAATATGCAGTAGGGGCATACAGCAAGCTGTGCGCCCCTACTACCGGGAAATTTAGAAAATTACAATTCTATCTATGCAAATTATTTATTGGCTATTACTTGCTGTAATGCTTTTGGGAATCATTGGTGCTGTAGTTCCTGCCATTCCTGGTAGCAGCTTAATTTTAATTGCAATTATCGTCTGGGGAATCGTTAGTAGTTCCTTTGCGGCTATCAAGATTCCTCTAATTGTGACGGTTATAGTTTTACTGCTCAGTGTCGGAGTGGATTTTTTAGCTAGTTATGTGGGAGCAAAACAAGCTGGAGCTAGCAAGTGGGGGCAAATTGGTGCAATTGTTGGTTTGGTAGTAGGATTTTTGGGATTATTGCCAACATTGCCTTTTGGGGGGCCACTGTTAGGAATTTTACTAGGGCCGCTTTTGGGAGCAATTATCGGTGAGTATCTTTACCGACGTGACTTCGGGTTGGCGATTAAAGCGGGTATAGGAATTGTAGCCGGCTCTTTGGTTGGAAATTTGATTCAAGGGTTGTTAGCGATCGCAGCAGTTGTAGTTTTCGTTGTGACAACTTGGCCACAGGTATTTGGCTCTTAGCATTTCAAAGGTCTGACACATTTGAGAAGAGTAATAAATAGCTAGCAGTTAGCTATTTATTACACATATTCAATTTCATAACAAAGACTATCCATAGTAAACAAATACAGAGGTTCTCTCCTTTATTCTACAAGAGGAACCGTTTCACTAAGTATTTGTAACTAGAGAGATTATAGAAGATATATTGATACTCAATTTATATAAAATATGGTTGAGTAATTCTAAGTATATAAAATTACCATTTTGTTGATACTATGTAAACAGCCTTTCTTAAAGCCAGAGCTATTGCCAACAATCTAAACCTTACGGAGCCTGAAATATACGAAGCGCACATATATAAGAAATTAAAATTTCATGAAGGATAGTAATGCCTTAAAGATGTGATGAAGACCACTCAGTAAATATTGCAGGCTCTAAGTCTATGTGATTTTATGTAGATCAGAAATACATCACGCAAGTTTTGCTTTCACTGACAGTATTTTCTATAAATTACTGAGATTAAAAGTAAAGCAATTGCTCTAATTTAAGGTTATTCCTAGGAGCCTAAAACGATAATGATTAATTTTAAATCTAAATTACTAAATGCAACTCTAGCTGTTACTGCTGCCATCCCCTTAGCTACTGCTGGATTGTTTACCTCTGCTGGTTCTGCTCAAGCTGCTGCACTTAGTGGTGCTATTCAGTTTGGCGATGGCTTAACTGCATCTCCCCTCGCTACTAGTAGCGCAATCGAATTATTTCAGGATGCGCTAACTTTTACTCCTCAGCCAATCACTCCAATTGGAATTACAACTGGTTCTGCAACAGGAAACTTTTCAGCTTTTAACTCAGGGAATATAGGTAACATCATCTCATTTTCATCAAAAGTTGCAGACAATCCATTTATTGACTTTGGTTCTCTTACTTTACCTGGTCTTATTTTACCTGGAGAAGATACTAGCTCTCTAACAGATGGATTGAATACTTTTACTTTGACATCTACTACCCGCTCGCTAATTCAAAGCGGTCTTAACGTTGCTATAGACGTTGCACTTTTTGGATTCTTTACCAGTGCAACTGGGGAAAAATCTAATGGAGGGGGAAACTTAACTTTCCAAGTCAACGATACGAGTGTTGATAGCGTCAATTCAATTCTTTCTGGTGGTGGTTCAATTAAGAATTTAAGCTTTTCTGGTGGTACATTCGCCACTGTTCCCGAACCAGCTGCATTATTAGGCTTAGGTGCAGTAGGTGCAGTAATGGCTATGTCTCGCCGTCGCAAAAGTTTCGTCCAATAGACCTAATTCTAAATATAAAAAAGTTACTTTTAGTTGCTAAAAGTAACTCTAATTTATCAATTCGATTTGGTTGGAATGCAAAATTTTTCCAACCAAGTCGAATTTTTTCTTTTGTCACGCAAATCTATTTAAAGGTGAATTTTTTTAATCTGAGATAGATTTAAACTGACTGCAAAGAATTTTTGGCTTCAGTTGCGATCGCTTCTACTTCATCATCAGCCAGAGTTTCTAATATAGATTTGGCTTCTGCACTACCCAAACGAGCCAAAGCTTGTACAACTCTATAACGAATTTGCCAATCTGGATTGGTAGCATAAGGAGCCAACAAAGGAACTGCTTGTAAATCTCCCAAGTCACCCAAAGAACTAATAGCAGCAGTTTGGACTAATTCGTTTTCTGATGAGAGTGCCTCTTTGAGTAGTTCAAAGGCTCGTGGATCGCCCAACTCTCCTAATGTGGCTATGATACTGAATTGTATTAACCATTCACCCGTTGTATGGTAAAGGTGTTGCAAGTCTTCAAAAGCTTCATGTAACTTCAGAGCGCCCAAACAGTCTGCTGCTGCTGCTTGTACATCTACTTCGGAGTCATGAAGCAAGCGATCGCGCAAGATATCTAAGGATAACTGTAAATCTTGTGTTCCGAGTGTATCCATTTGACTCACTGCCGAGTAACGGACACGCGAATTGCTATCGCCAATAGCACTTTGAATTAATTCAAAACCGATCGCAGGTTCCAGTTGGCGGATTTGATTTACTGCACGTAAGCGATCGCCTGAATTCTCAGAACTGAGCAATTGCTTAACAGACTCCGGAGTAATACTCATTTAGTTATCCTGATTTTCAAAGGTGTAAAAAATAGTTAACAGTCTAATAACTGTTAACTTACTAATCTTGACTTGCTGCCATTGCCCGAATAATATCACCACGAGTGAGGATACCAATTACTTGATCCGTGTTGTCAAGTACTGGCAAGCGGTGAACGCTGCGATCGTGCATGATTGTAGCGGCTTCCCTTAAAGTTTTTTCAGGGGAAATAGTAATCGGGTTTTTACTCATCACCTCCCCAACGGTTTGCCCTAAAGCCTTGTGCAAATCACGTTCATAAGTAGCAGGATTTTTTAAATAGATAACGCTATCAAGAAACATGATGTACGCAGGTGGAGTAACACCAGTTTCTTGCCACATCAAATCGGTTTCTGAGATAATACCCACCAATTTACCGACATCATCCACAACAGGTAGTCCACTGATGTGGCGTTCTGCGAGAATTTGGATAGCTTCATTCAGTGGAGTTTCCACCCGGACGACAATAGGATCGCGGCTCATCACATCAGCAACGGTTTTAGGCATTTATTTATTTACACTTTTAATTAAAGTCCCTGCGCTTATTGTAGAAAATTGCGGGACTCAACCTGATGCAATTAATAGATTGTTACGCTATTAGGCATTGGAAAGAGGAGGCAGGATAGCGCAGCGTTAGCGAGTCCGCGAGCGTCGGCAGAAGTTCTTTAATTTTGAATTCATTTCTCCCTCATCCTCCCCTGCTTCCCCTACCTCCCCCACTCCCCACTCCTCACTCCCTACTCCGTTTTAAAGCAGCAATAATTTGAATATTTGCTTTAGGAAAAGTAAACTCCTCCAGTTCTTCCAAAGTTACCCAGCGAATTTCATCGGATTCTAGAGGTTGGGGAATACCTGTAACATGTCGGCAATGATGTACTGTGAGGGTAACACGCAAGTCTGTATATGTGTGGTCAATAGTAATCAGATGCTCTCCTACTTCAATTACTATTCCCAGTTCTTCGGAAATTTCTCGTTGAATACACTCGCTAATAGTTTCACCAGGCTCAATTTTACCGCCAGGAAATTCCCACAAACCACCCATTGCTCCTTCTGGACGACGGCGATCAATTAAAATTTGCTCTTGCTCGTTCCAAATTACTGCAACACCAATGATTTTATGGGGTGGGAGAGAGTTGATTTTACTCATATATAGGTAGATGGGCAGAGTTAACAATTCAAAATTCAAAATTAAAGACCTTTCAGACAGGGATTTAAATCCCGACTGTAGCAATATCCCGCAGGGTAATTAATGCTACATCTAATCTTTGGTGTCTTAAACTCTTTAATTTACAATAAAGTTCCTAATTTTCCACGTTTAATCCTTGATTCAAAGTATGCTCTTGACTCATAATAAAACTCGGCAGAGTTTAGACTACTTTGCCGAGTTTGAATTTATTGCGAATATGATTTACCGTAGTTAGTTTACCTACGCGTGTGTATTAATCATTTAGAGATACACCTCTAATTCAACTGATTACCAAACTACATAAGTTCATAGAGAACAACATTCCAAACCTCTGCGATAACCTCTGCACTCCTAATATGCAGTTCGGTAAAGCGCCTATGCGTTTAAATTTCAATCTTAATTTGTCACTGTTTTGGATATTTTAAAAAGATTTAGCTGATTCTTGATTGGGAATTAATTAGGAGCAAACATTTCGCAGAGGTTTATTTTAAATTCGTATCGCCATGACTGTGACTAGCTATAAACCCAACAAGAATATTGAATTTACTATTATATCTCTAGTCAATTTCGCTGCTGTTGGTTTCAGCTCCTTGTAGGGCGATTTCAAAATCCATTCTCTGTTCAGCATTACGCAAGAAATAACCACTAATCATAGCAGAAGCTAAAAGCCGACCTAGACTTTCTCGACTGGTAGTTACAGTAACGCCAAAGCTTTCTGAAGGTAAATTACCCAATAGTCCTGTAATATTGCGTTCCATTACCTGAAAAACTTCGGCAGATGTCGGTTTAGATAGTTGGGTAACTGTTTCTGGACTCAAGGATTTAACATACTGCCATAGTAAATCGCTAGTTTCTGATTCGCTATTGAAAAATTCTGAGACACGATTGGATGAGTTATTCATTTTTTAGCTCCTTAACTACCACTGCTAGCTGCGGTGCTTGTTATCTGAATATTAAATGTCTGTTTTGGATTAGACTTAGCTAGCTATTTCGTCTTCCTGTCAACTAATGTAACAAGCTAGCGTAAGAGTGGAAGTAGGCGTAACCGTACCAAAGTCAGCGTATTTTCTCACCACAATAAAGTCAAAAGTAAGGAGTTCATTAAAAACTCCTCACTCCTAATCCCCTAACTTGCCAAATATTCACCCATGTTGGCTTTAGACTTGCGAAGTTTGGTTAAAGCTTCCCGCTCAATTTGCCTGACTCGTTCTCGGCTGATGTTCAGAATTTCACCAATTCTAGCCAGAGTCAGTGCTTGCCCATCAGTTAAGCCAAAGCGCAGCGTGATCACTTCCTTCTGTTGTGGCGTGAGATCCCCCATCAGGCGATCTAAGTCATAAGATAAGGAAGATTGCATGACAAACTCTTCTGGAGATGCTCCTGGATCTTCCAGCATTTCTCCAAGTTCGGTGTCGTAATTATCACCCAAGCGCAAATCCAACGAAAGAGGCAAACGCGCCTTTTCTAGATACTCTCGCACTTGTTTGGGGGTCAATTCTAATTCTTCAGCTAGCTCACCAGCTGTCGGAGCGCGTCCCAATTTTTGAGACAATTGGCGCTGTGCCTTTTTGATTTTATTTAATTTTTCAGTGATATGGATAGGCAGCCGAATGGTGCGAGCTTTTTCGGCTATAGCACGAGTAATAGCTTGCCGAATCCACCAATAGGCATAGGTAGAAAATCTATACCCTTTGGTAGGGTCAAACTTTTCTACGCCCCGTTGCATACCAATACTACCTTCTTGGATCAAGTCCAGTAAATCGACGTTGCGCTTTATGTACTTTTTGGCAACGGAGACTACCAGCCGCAAATTGGCTTCTACCATCTTACGCTTGGCAATCTCACCATCAGCGATCGCTTCGTTCAACTCTGCTGGTTCTAGCTTTGTCGCTTTGGCCCATTCTTCTAAAGTCGGTTGACGACCTAACTGGGTGGCAAGAAATTCTCTTAATTCGTGCAAAGTGCAAGAACGTTGCACCTGTTTACCATAGAAAATCTCTTCCTCGTGTGTTAAGAGTGGCACACGGCCAATCTCACGCAGGTAAGTCCGCACGAGGTCTGTGGCTGTCTGAGCGGTCTTCATGGCGCTACTCTTTGGTAATGATGGGTTTGGCGGTAGGGTCATTAAGGGATAGATGCTTTTTTAGGGTGCTACCCAGTTAGGCTGGGAACCTATGCTATGGTTGGCAACTTACGCATCCGACAAATTCGGCTGCTCATAATAATCAAATTTAGGCTTCTTAACTGCTAAAAGTTACAGCTATTTCCTAGTTTGCACAAGTATCTACAGTTAGATAAAAGATCGCTTTTTAAACATTTTTTATTGGAATCTTATTAACAATTGTAACATTTATGAGAATATTTTGGCTAGATGGCGACATTAAATTTCCTGGTTGTTCCAGTTCATGCAACGTCGCCCTTTCTCTCTAGGCTGACTAGAAGTCAATTTAAGAAATTCTCAGGTTCAAATAATTTTCCTCATATTTGTTAAGGTATCTCTAATGAGAACTATAGTCATTCTCTTATAACAATTACTTAATTTTTACTGGGAGTGGAGAAGGGGGACTAGGGACTGGTGATTGGGTACTGGGAATTGGGCATTGGATATTAGGTATTGAGTATTTCAAAACTTTTTTCTAGTCCCAGTCCCCAGTCCCCAGTCCCTAATCCCTACTCCCTCGCAATCGGACAGTACTCTTGAATCGCTTTTACATCCAAAGTCGTATTTTGTAAAGAACGGATGGCGGCGACGGTAGCTTTCGCGCCGGCAATAGTAGTAATGATGGGAATTTTATAAGCTAAAGCTGTGCGACGAATTAACCTAGCATCAGTGTGGGCTTCTTCTCCTGAAGGTGTGTTGATAATAAGTTGGATTTTCTGGTTTTTGATTGCATCTAGGACGTGGGGACGGCCTTCATGGAGTTTTAACACTAATTCAATATTTAACCCCTGTTCGAGAAGAACTCGCCGTGTACCAAGGGTAGCCATCACTGTAAAGCCCAAATCGATAAACTCCTTCACCACACCACTGGCAGCAGCTTTATCGCGATCGCTCATTGATACAAATACAGTTCCCGTCAGTGGTAAACGCTCCCCAGCACCCAATTCTGCTTTGGCAAAGGCACGGCCAAAGTCGCTGTCAATCCCCATCACCTCACCAGTGGATCGCATTTCTGGGCCCAATATTGTATCAGTTCCTGGGAATTTATTAAAGGGTAATACTGCTTCTTTTACAGCAATATGTGTAGGAATGACTTCCTCGGTGAAGTGTAGCTCCTCTAAGGTTTTACCCGACATAATTAAGGATGCTAATTTTGCTAACTGTACGCCCGTCGCTTTAGAAACAAAGGGCACTGTACGCGAGGCGCGGGGGTTGGCTTCCAGAATATAAACTTGGGGAGAATAACTACTTGCGCCGACAACGGCAAATTGGATATTCATCAACCCCACAACTGACAGTGCTTGCGCTAGCTGCACCGTCCATGTGCGAATTTGATTGAGAACTGCTGGTGATAGGGAAATCGAAGGTAAGGAACAAGCAGAATCTCCTGAGTGAATCCCCGCTTGCTCAATGTGTTCCATGATGCCACCAATCACTACCCGTCCTGTATGATCGGCGATCGCATCTACATCGACTTCGATCGCATTTTCCAAAAACTTATCAATCAAAATCGGATGTTCTGGTTCTATGAGTACCGCAAAGCTCATGTAGCGTTCCAACTCAGAATCGGAATAGACGATTTCCATCGCTCGTCCCCCTAACACATAGCTGGGACGCACTACCACTGGATAGCCAATGCGTTTGGCGACAATCAGCGCATCTTCGTAACTCCGCGCAATACCATTAGGCGGCTGGGAAATATTCAACTGTTGGAGAATCTTTTCAAACCGCTCCCGGTTTTCTGCCATGTCGATGGAATCTGGCGATGTACCCCAAATTTTGGTGAGTAGTCCAGAAGTGTCATTTCTAAGAAATTCTTGTAATGGTAGAGCCAACTTTAGCGGTGTTTGACCGCCAAACTGAATTATTACACCCACTGGATTTTCAGTTTCAATGATGTTAATAACATCTTCTTTTGTTAAAGGCTCAAAGTAAAGGCGATCGCTGGTATCGTAGTCTGTCGAAACTGTCTCTGGGTTAGAGTTGACCATAATTGTCTCATACCCCGCTTTCTTCAAAGCATAGGCGGCGTGACAACAACAATAATCAAACTCAATTCCCTGTCCAATGCGGTTGGGGCCACCACCCAAAATCAATACTTTTGGCTTGGTTGCGGGCAAAACCTCTGTTTCTTCTTCGTAGGTAGAATAGTAGTAGGGAGTAAACGCTTCAAACTCAGCAGCGCAAGTATCTACGGTTTTATAAACTGGGATAATTCCTAGTGACTTGCGGTAAGCGCGAACTTCATCTTCGGTGGTTTTGGTGGCATAAGCAATTTGGCGATCGCTATATCCGTCCCGCTTCACTTCATAAAGTTGCTCTTTTGTCAATTGCTGCAAAGGTGTCCGCTTGAGGAATTTCTCGACATCTAGCAGTTGCTGAAATTTATCTAGGAACCACGGGTCAATACCAGTCAGTTCGTAGATTTCCTCGGCACTAATCCCTAGTTGCAAGGCATGGCGCACGGAGAAAATGCGATCGGGGTTAGGTGTTCGCAATTGGGCGCGGATTTGTTCACCACTGGGTAATTTTTCGGCTTTGTCGCAACCCCAACCAGCGCGTCCGGTTTCGAGCGATCGCAACGCCTTTTGGAAGGATTCGTTGAAAGTGCGCCCAATTGCCATTACTTCCCCGACTGATTTCATTTGGGTTGTCAGCACTGGGTCAGAACCGGGGAATTTTTCAAAGGCGAAGCGAGGAATTTTTGTCACCACATAGTCAATTGTCGGCTCAAAGGACGCCGGAGTTTTCTTGGTGATGTCATTTTTAATCTCATCCAAGGTGTAGCCCACAGCCAATTTTGCTGCCATTTTGGCGATGGGGAAACCCGTTGCTTTAGAAGATAAAGCCGAACTACGCGAAACGCGGGGGTTCATCTCAATTACAACCACATCCCCATTAACCGGATTGACAGCAAACTGGATATTAGAACCGCCAGTTTCCACCCCTATCTCGCGGATGATTTTAATTGCCATATCCCGCAGCCTTTGATATTCTTTATCAGTGAGGGTTTGCGCGGGAGCGACGGTAATTGAGTCTCCGGTGTGAATGCCCATAGGGTCAAGGTTTTCGATGGAGCAGATAATCACCACGTTATCTGCCAAATCACGCATCACTTCAAGTTCATATTCTTTCCAGCCGAGTAAAGACTGGTCAATGAGAATTTGCGAAACGGGGCTGGCATCTATACCTACCTGTGCCATTTCTTCAAATTCTTCTTGGTTGTAAGCAATACCGCCCCCACTTCCACCCATTGTGAAAGCTGGACGAATAATTAGGGGATAAGTACCAATTTTGCGGGCAACAGCTTTGGCTTCTTCTAAAGTTTCGGCTGTGTCGCTGGGACACACAGCTACCCCAATCCTTGCCATTGCCTGACCAAAAAGTTTTCGGTCTTCGGCTTTTTCGATGGCTGGTAGTTTAGCGCCGATTAACTCAACGCCGTACTTTTCCAACACCCCATTTTTGGCTAAAGCAACGGCGAGGTTGAGGGCCGTTTGTCCTCCCATCGTTGGTAGTAGAGCATCAGGGCGTTCTTTCTCAATGACTTTTTCGACCAATTCTGGTGTCAACGGCTCAATGTAAGTGCGATCGGCCGTTTCCGGGTCGGTCATAATTGTTGCAGGGTTGGAGTTGACCAAAACCACTTCATAGCCTTCTTCTCGCAGCGCTTTGCAGGCTTGAGTGCCAGAGTAGTCAAACTCAGAGGCTTGTCCGATCACAATTGGGCCAGAGCCTAACAGTAGAATCTTCCGGAGGTCATCACGGCGGGGCATAGTAGTTGCCTTGGAATACGAGAATACAAATCCTGATTATTTTAAGGGTCTTTACCCCCTCTCGTGCTTTTTATTATTAAGTTTTCTAAGTTTGATGACAAAGGGGAGTGGGGGGAGCAGAGGAGGCAGGGGAGGCAGGGGAGGCAGGGGAAGCATAATTAAGAATCAATGCCTAATGCCCAATTATTATTTTGTATTTCTAATTTTATTTAATTGCAATGCTAAAATTTTTGAAGCTTTTGCGAATCTTTATTATTTAATTTGATTAGATTTGGTAACAGATGGTTATTTATTCTGGCATATACCTATCTAACTTATTAAATATAAATAATTTTCTTAACTAAAAATATTTGTTAACTATCTAATTGCTAAATATTTGCAACGTTAAATATTATGAAAATATGTTTACTTAGATTAAAAATGGCAGAGAGATACGAATATCATTCTCTGCCATTTTTTATAATATTTTACGAGTTAGTGCTGCTAACTTTTTCTTTCAGTCTAGGTAGACAAATTTAGATTATGAGAGTTTTAGCTTTGAGCAGCTTGGACAAACCCTAAAGTTAAGCTGTCTTTAGCGAGGAAGTGAGATAAATGATATGCACGTTCCTCAGTTTTCAACAAAATCTTTTCGTACAGATAGCGTGTACCCCGATCGCCCAAACTCTCTGCCTGAGCAGCTTGACGACGAATTACGCCAATGATTGCTTGTTCGGCAGCTAAGTCATTTTCCACCATTTGGCGAGAAGAATATACACCTTCAGATTCTTGTTCAAAACAGGTTAATTCTGCTAGTTTGCTGAAGGTCGCTACTGGCACACCACCCAGTCCATCCAAACGTTCTCCAATTTCATGAACGTGGTCTTGTACTTGGTTGTAGCTTTCGTTAAAAAACTCATGCAGAGAGTAAAATTCTGAGCCTTCAACTACAAAATGATGCTTTTGGTACTGCAAGTATAGTGCCTGGAAACTAGCTAATACAACGTTGAATCCTTCTGTCACTGGAGCAGTTACGCTGTGATCCAACAACACAGGGTTGTCATATACATTACCAAAATTCCGTAACAAAGTTTGTGTTTCAGACATTGCGTTCCTCTCTTTTTAACAGTTATAGATTTTAACTGCTTATTCTTAACATATTAACATTTTAATAAGAAGAGCAAGCCAATTCGCCATCACAATATTTTGTATTTTTGCTTACTAAAAATCTCAAGTTTATTGTTGGCTGGATGATGGTACGCTCATCAAGTTGCATAAAATTCTCATTATTATTGACATATCAGCTTAAATGTGTATCTTTCCCAATAGCAGCAGGAAGAGAAAATAAACTTTTCTCTTCTTTTTCTCTCTACATCCCGCTTTCAATATGGAATGGCTGCAAAAATTTGATTTTTTTTCTAAAATTACTGAGAATTGTTTGCACTTAATGTATGCTGGTTTTAAGAGGTTAAACTCTCCAGACTTTCAAAAAGCAGAGAGTTAAATGGCGGTAGTTACTACAAGTTTGTTGCATTTTGAGGGCAATTCTCTTGAAATCGTTTAGTTCAGAAATAGAAAGCAGCCACCTTGTAGAGGTGAATTGGGCAGATCGCTGGCAAGTCTATCAACGCCTAAAGGAGTTAGACATTCCCTGTAGTTGTCAGGCTAACCAGCCATTGCAAGTTGAAATTGGCTCTCCTATGACAGCTGTTCAACTTTGGAGTGTGATACGGCGATTAACAGCCTCTCGTCAAGACCAGATTTGGACTCTTGAGCACTGCTGGAAAAGTCGCTATCAACAGTTCTAATCATCAGCTAGTGAGAATATCTCGCTAGATAGCTTGTATTAATTAAAAGGAGGTTAAAAAATGGGTGCATCTCACAGTATGGAAGTATCAGAGTTTTGCCTTGAGGGCAGATTTATAGATTTTGTTATTAAAGATGGCTATAAGCTTAAAGGCTTAATGCTGGGGACTCATGAAGGTGAGTCTTATATTAAACTCGCTAAACATTTACGGGCTGCTTTTGACTTGCGCTTACCACCAGGGACTTGGCTGCAAGTTGTTGGTTATAAAGAATACGATATAAAAAAAGACAAAGTTACACTGAAAGCTGAACGTGTGATGGCGGCGCGTTCTGAAATGGCGACAGTTCAAACCATCGCTGCACCACAAGAACCCCCATCTATTGATAATGCGAAGGTAAAACCAGCTAAAACTAAAGCCACGATTTTGGTCTGTCAAAAATCTGATTGCATGAAACGCGGCGGTAAAGTAGTTTGTCAGGCGTTGGAGGCGGCTTTAAGCGATCGCGGTTTAGAAGACCAAGTTACAATCAAGGGCACTGGTTGTATGAAGAATTGTAAAGCTGGCGCAAATTTAGTTATGCCAGATAAAACACGCCATAGCCGAATTCAAGCCTCACAAGTTCCGGCCTTGATGGATAAGCATTTTGGTGACAAGAGTTTAGAAACGCAGCCTGATAATTTAAAAGAAGCGGCGATATTTAATGCTAAGTATTGCTGAAAAAATAGCGAAATCTTGACATTTGAATGAGAAAGCTTCATAATATCTTCATCAAGTGTGTTCCATTAATACTCGGCATTTGGCTTTAGCCAAGTATTTGCAATAGTTTCAAATTAAGCGATCGCCTACGATTTGTCATAAGAAAGGCAAAGTAGTAGTAGCGATCGCTTAATATTTGTATGCATTTGGGTTTAGCCGCCAGTCTCCCGAAGGCAAGTTAGTTAGCCGGGATTTTGCGCTTACCCGTTTGTCCGCCAGAGATTGAAATCTCAGGCTCATAGCGCAAGTCCACTCAAGTGGACTGAAACCCTTTTCTAGTTTTGTTTAGAAGATTTTAGGTGTAAGAGAGAGAATTAATTCTCAGGCGGTTGTTGGGACTAGTGGATTTTCTGGCGGGTAGGTTGGAAATTACATGACCTAAGTTAGAGAAGACTGTAACAACTGTCGCATGGATGTAGCCTGCACATGGTCAGGGAAGACAGTTAAAAAGTCATTGAGGTTTTGGATAGCTTCACGAATAGATTCTGAAGAAGCACCTTGAGATAAGGCATAGCGATATAACTGCTCTGTTGGCTGAGTATAAGCAGCAGCCAAATAATAAAGGGCTAACTTAAAGGCATTACGCCAGTTTTGAGGATCTTTTTCATAATGCTCTTTAACAAGCTTCATGGCGAATGTTAGGTCAGCCCGTGCTTTATCTGCTTGGTTAAGAGCTAAATAAGTTAAAGCACGATTGTACAAATAGCAATCATCGTTAGATTTTAAGTTGATAACATGGCTGAAATCTGCAAGAGCTTCGTTGTACCTCTGAAGTATTAGGTAAATAGAACCCCGCTTAAACAATGACCAGTCGTCTTTGGGGTCAAGTTCAATAGCACGGTCTAAGTCTTGCAGTGCTTCACCATAGCGCTGCATTTGGCGGTAAGTATCACCGCGACGTGCCAGTACCCATTGGTGATTTGGGTGAAGTACAATAGCGCGGTCTAAATCTTGCGGTGTTTCATGATAGTGCTGCATTCGTCGGTAAATTAAACCCTTAAATCCCGTGGCTGGTGTCCATTGGTAATTGGCGTCAAGTTCAATAGCACGGTTAAAGTCTTGCAGTGCCTCATTATAATGTTGCATATAACGGTAAGTATCACCTCTACTGGCGATCGCCCATTGATAGTTTGGGTCAAGTTTAATGGCGCCGTTTAAGTCTTGCAGTGATTCAAGATAACGCTGCATATAGCAGTAAGTGACACCTCGATGTGCCAGTGTCCATTGGTCATTGGGATTAAGTTCAATAGCCCGGTTACAGTCTTGCAATGCTTCTTCATAACGGTACATGCGACGGTAAGTAATACCCCGATTGGCAATCGCCCATTGATAATTCGGGTTAAGCTCGATAACACGGTTAAAGTCTTGTAGTGCTTCGGGGTAGCGCTGCATTTGGCAGTAAGTCATCCCTCGAACTGTTAAATACTTAACTTCTTCAGGCGCTAACTTGATAGCCTCAGTTAAATCTTCTAAAGCTTTTGAGTATTGATTAGATTGGGAGTAAATATAACTACGCCAATCTAAAACTACTGCACGCCACTTGGCCTCAAGATTAGCATTGCTCAAAAAAGTTGTAAGCATTTCAGCCGGAACTTCATAGCGTTTTTCTTCATAAGCTTTTAACCCATTCGCTAATTGCTTACCCCAACGCTGAACTTCAGAGGAATCAACATCTTTACCAGCCTGAAGCATTGTTTCTGCATATTGTTGGAGAAATTTGCGTTGATTTTTGAGAGCAGCGATAAATTCATTAATAGCTGAAGATAAATTCTTTTGCGGTGACTGACATAAATTGTGGTACAACACGTTTAATGTGTGACTTTGCCAGCTAGGATCGCGCTGTTTTTTATCTTCCTCCAATTGCAGATCATTCCGTAGGCTGTCGTAATATTCTGCCAACTTACCATGTATGTCAGCCCAACTTTGCGGTGATGAAAGGCGCTTGTGGCGTAACATTTGGGTTTTGACGACATCATGATAAGCCCAGCCGTCGGTACGTTCGTTGACAAAGGATGTTTCTTTCAGCCAAGTAAATAACTCGTCAGCTTCTTCTTCTGCTCTCAACTTAGCTATAACATCCTGATTCAAACACCGAGGAATAGCAGCATCGAGCGCCATTTGTCGCCGCTTGGGGTCGTCAATCCATTTTAAAAAGCGTTCTACAGCACTGCTGCTAGGCTCAATTACCTGGTTGGGGTCATTGGGATGAGCATCTGCTAGCATTCCCACTAGCAGGGGTAAGTTTCCAGAAAGGTGCAAAATTACTTCAATAATGCGATTGTCTGTAATGCCTTTGCGAGTTAGATATTGTTGGGCTTCTTCTTCTGTAAAGGGTTCCAGAGGGAAACGAACTATTACCCCCTCGTAAGGTTCCCAATGATTTTTATCTAATTCCTGCCGACCGGCGATGGTTATCAATATATTGAGAGAAACTTCACCGTGGCGACCCTCCAAAATTTCGCGTAGCCAGTTATCTAGGAATTCTCCAGTGCGTTCATAAGTATCAAAAAACAGGACAACAGCAGTTTTCTCAGCAATTTTAAAAATATCTTGCAAAAATAGCGGGGTCAGCACTTCTTCAGGTTCTTGAACTAAGCGCACCTCGTCTTTATTTGTTATTTTTTTAGCAACATAAGAAGCCCATTCTCCAGCTTGGGTAGCCAAAGCATCCTCATCTACAAAGTCAAATACAGCACCGCCAACAGGAACTCGACGCGCTAGACGCACACCAGTTTTTACCATAGTCTTCCCGACAAAAGCGGAAAAGCCTTGAGGAGCTTCTGGATCAGTTTCTAATTCTTGGCGCTTTTGACGGTAAACTTTATAGCGTTCTGTAAACTGCGTTAGTTTATGACCTTGCCGTTCTAACTCCTCAGCTAGACGACCCATGACTTCTGGTATAGTTTTTTCAGCTTCATCGATGTAAGCCGAAATAATTTTTGCTTCGTCAGCAATTTTACGAAACTGTCGCAGCAGAGTACTTTTACCAACTCCACCTTGACCCCAAACGTTATATAGAAAACGACGGTGATCGTCTTCTGAGGGTAATGCTAAATTTTGACGAAATTGGTTTACTTGGTCTTCACGACCCACAAAACCTGATTGTTGACGTTGCTTAAGAATATCTTGTAGACTCTTGGGCTTGTTTTGCGGGTTCATTACAAAATTCAATTTTGAGGTGCTAATGTTTACAGAATAACTAGTAAATATACAAGGTGTATTTCGGAATTTACTGAACTTTCACTGGGTAAGTTTTATGCATTGACCTTCTGAAGCTCGATGTTGACCTTCTGAAGCTTGATGTTGACCTTCTGAAGCTTGATGTTGACCTTCTGAAGCTCAATGTTGACCTTCTGAGGCTCGATGTTGACCTTCTGAGGCTCGATGTTGACCTTCTGAGGCTCGATGTTGACCTTCTGAGGCTCGACGTTGACCTTCTGAGGCTCGACATTGACCTTCTGAGGCTCGACGTTGACCTTCTGAGGCTCAACTTTGACCTTCTGAGGCTCAAAAATGCCTTGGGGATTAGAAATCGCGGCTACACAGACAAAACCCGCCTGCGCGGGTTTCAAGAATCTTTGGATTCAAGACGTAAAAAGGGCATAACATTGTTATGCCCCTACAAATGATGTGTATTTTACCAAGTTGACAAATGGTATAATTGCTTATTCCAAGCTTTAGCTAACTGAGACTTCGGGTTTCTTTTTCTTAGAACGGCGGTTAAACCTGCGTCCCATCTCATCAATTACTGCATCTAAACCTGCGACATCACCGCTAGCTTTGGCATAGCTATAAACTGCTAATGCTGCTGCATAGGCTTCACTAGCAGAGGCTATACAGGTATCATCCACCAGTTCTTGCAGTTGGGTTAGAGATAAAAGCACCGGATATAAGTCCTCATATATTTCCAAATCTCGGCGCATCTCTTCCAAATCAAAAGAACGAGGCAAAAAGTTAGGGTTCTGTGTCGCCACTTCTAAAGCTTTGCTGACAAAAGCCCGACTTTTATCTCCCATCTTCAGCATTGTTCGCCGATCTTCAGGGGTCAAATCTACCAAAAACGGTAACTTTTCTCTAATTGTAGCGATCGCCTGCATGACTGCTTCTTTATCTGCTGGGGCTAGGCTGGCACTGATACGATTTTCTGACATTTTTAATACTCCTTTAGGACACTTAATTTCAGTATTCCCAAAGTCACATTGCTTTGCCCCAAATTTTAAATTAACAATTAAATACTACATAGAATCGAGCCGATGACGTAATTGGCTACTAAAAGCATCAATTACTGTGACGACTACCAAAAGCACTAACATCATGGTTGTTGCTTTGGTGTACTCGAACCCGTCGATGTAACTTTTTAACTGAAAGCCAATACCACCTGCACCAACTACACCCAA
>NZ_DASQZC010000578.1:0-7758 GCF_035638895.1 Nostoc sp.
GTGATTTTGGATGCTTCAGCAACAGGTTCAATCAATATAGGTGGCGCTTTTTCTTCAAAGGCGGCTAAGTCGAACCAAAAAGTGGTGCCTATACCAACTTCACTCACCAGATGGACTTTACTACGATGTCTGTCGATGATATTTCTGACAATCGATAAACCTAAACCCGTGCCTTCTAGCGTGTGAACTCGGTTTTCTACGCGGAAGAAGCGTTCAAAAATTGAGTGTTGATCTTCTGTGGCAATGCCAATTCCAGTATCAGAAATTTCAATCCGCACTGGAGAAGATTGGGTGTGACTAGGTTTAAAATCTAGTTGGTAGGCGCGAATTGCCACTTTGCCACCGACTTTGGTGAATTTAAGGGCATTACCAATCAGATTGCCAAACACTTGTACTAACAGATCATAATTACCCATTACTAGCGGCAAATTAGGAGCAACTTCTTGAATGAGTTCAACACCTTTATCTTTAGCATTCAGTTGGTAAGTACGCAGTGTTTGCTCGATCGCTTGGGCTAAATCCACCCCATCGAAGCTGTAGTTGCGACCAGATTCAAGTTTTGACAAATCTAAAACATCGTTAACTAGGCGGGTTAAGCGATCAGTTTCATGATTTACTGTTTGCAGATACTCTTGCCGTTTCTGTAAATCCAAGTCTTCGCCGTAGTCGTACAACGTTTCAATATGGGTTTTGATGTTGAATAAAGGCGTCCGCAGTTCGTGAGAAACGTTGCTGATAAATTGGCCTTTTGCCTCGTTTAATTCCACCTCACGGGTTATATCTTGGACAGTAATCGCAATGCCTTTGATGCTTTCCCTTTGCAGATTGAGTACTGTAGTCAAGAGAATACGGATCGTTCGCGGGGTAGGTTGGTTAATAAAAATTCGGAATTCGGCGCTTTCGCATTGGCCTGCTGCCATTTCGTACAAAGGGCTAGCGATTTCCATTTGTACTGCTGGGGGCAAGTGATGTAACAGGTTTTGACCTACCACTTTAACGTTTTCCCAGCCAAAAATTCGCTCTGCTGTGGGGTTGACTAAAATCACCTGCATGTTGTTATCAATCAACACAGCACCATCTGCGATCGTTGAAACTAGGGTTTGTAGCTTGGCTTTTTCTGCGGTCAGTTCCTCAATATTCTGTTCTTCATAGCGCTCTAATCGCTCTCCCATTTCATTAAAGCTTAAAATTAACTCCCCCAGTTCGCCTCCTAAAGGTAAATCAATGCGCTGCTTAAAATTCCCGGTAGCAATTTGCTTCACTCCTACCAGCAGTTCTTTAATGGGCTTAGTGATGGTCAAGGCGTTTATCACTCCTGCCAAAATCACCATTACCCAAATGGTAATAAAAACGGCAATGGTAACATCGCGGGTAAAATTGGTGGAGATGACAGCAGTCTGATTCGGGTTGATACCGATCGCTAATACACCTAAGTATTTTTTATTGACAATCAGGGGAATAAATACATCGGTGACTATTCCATCTGGGGTTGTATGTTGCCGCACCATCGGCTTTTCACCATCACCAGGGTAATCTTCTGGCAGTTGTATCCGCCGTTTAATGGTAAGAGAGTTTTCTACCTCCGCTTCCCAAAAAGGAATGCCAAAAAACATTTCCCCGTTTTCGTCGGCGTAAAGCATATAACGCACACTAGAGGTGCTGCTGTAGAAGCGTTGAGAAAATTGGGCAACCTCAGTCAGATTATTGTCAGCGATTAAAGGAGCAACGTTGGCAGCAAGCAGCAGCCCCAAGTCACGGCCAAAGCGGGTGTCATTCATCCGCGCATCCTGCTGAATTGTATTCACAGCCCAGAAGGTCAGGCCACTCATCACTAATGAAACTACCATTGTGACTACAGCCAATAATTTGGTCTGGAGTGTGAACTCCGACCACCAAGTAGCGATCGCATGTCGAATTGTTTTTAACAGACTTAGCATCTTAAATAAAGTTGTTAATAGTCTTTGTTATAAAGCCTAACAACTAAAAAATTAACAGTTAATTTGATAAACATGTTAGGGGAGAGGGAGAGATGGGAAACTCTAGGGGATATTTATGTAAGCTAGTCTTAACGAATTTAGCTCATTTCAGGCATCCGAGTTGATATCCAGTTAAGGATTAAGGCGTTAAACTCCATTTTTGTGACTATTGGTTACGCACAAATGAGCAGTCTAACAAAAATTCAACCTGTCGTGATTTTAGGCTAGTTTTTCGGCTCAGGTTAGCGGCTGCTAGTACCGACGTGCCACCGTTACGATGCGACTGCAAAATCTGTGTACTGCCGCATCTTAGGCTCATGAAATGCCAACACTATATCTTCCTTGGCAACACTGGCACGAACTAAGTCAGTTGCGATTCCATCTTCAGTCCAATCTTCCTCGATCCAGAATTTGCCATCTCGAATCCGAACGTAGACGGTCATACCAGTAATGCGTTCGCCATTTTGCCAACCAAGATTCATCCAAATATAGTGACCCTTTGGCTCATCCATAATCAAAAATGTTTCCATATCTCGGTTAGGACGACGGTTACATATTTCTATATACTCCGTCAAGATCCGCTTAATTATCTTGGGATACTCAGTTAATTTATCCATTGTGTGATCTCCTCTGTTTCTGTATCGACAACAATGAGTGGAAGTTGATGTTTAAGCTAAAAAACATCTAATTTGCATAATCGAATTAAATATAACTCTTGTGGGGTGGGCATCTTGCCCGCCCAGTATATGCAATTTAAATGTGCAACAGCTTATGGAGGATGAGTTGAATTACATCCTGGTTGAAAAAACAATTATTAAGCGATGCCTACGGCGGCAAGCTACGCACCAACAGCAAGGTAAAGTTTAGGTCTGGCGCTGTTTCCTCTAAAAGATAACGGTAGATGTCATACTGTCCGAGAGCTTCTTTCAAATCTTGTATCTTTGATGCACCAACAAAGCTTTTCACTTCAATAACAAGTTTTTGCCCATCTCGTTCAGCCCCGATGGGACGTTCAGCACCGAGATCAGCGTATAATGTTGTTCTTCGATACTGAATTATGTAGCGATCGTCCGTAATCACCCAGCCGTCTTTTATCAGTGCATTTTTTACCGCATTATGAATAATGTCTAACTTGGGCATAACTATAACTTAAGTATAAGTCGGCCTCGCAGCTGTAATGGAAATCAGTGCCAGCCTTAAAGCCGACATTAGATTGGATAGTTATGGAGTTTCCCTCTGCTTCACACTGACTACTCTATGACCGATATCTCTCCGATAATATATTCCCTCAAACTGGATATATTTGATACCTGCGTATGCTTGGGCGATCGCTTGCTGAAAGTTTTCTCCAATTCCAGTCACATTTAATACTCGACCCCCATCTGTGACAACTTCTTGTTGCTGGTTCAATTTCGTACCTGCATGAAATACAGTTGCTCCCGTTACCTCTGCCTCACTAATGCCAGTAATGACCTGGCCTTTCTCATATTCTCCTGGATAACCACCTGAAGCTGCAACCACAGTTGCAGATACTCCCTTTTTCCAAGCAATGGGTGGTAATTCACTTAATCGCTGTTGTACACAGGCTAGAAGCAAGTCTTCTAAAGGTGTTTCTAACAGTGGCAAAATCACTTGGGTTTCTGGATCGCCAAAGCGACAGTTAAATTCTAAAACCTTCAAGTCGCCATCGGGTGAAATCATCAACCCAGCATACAGTACACCTCGGTAATCAATACCTTTAGCTCGTAAGGTTGCGATCGCTCTTTCTAATACTTCTGTTTGAATGCGTGCCATCAACTCTGGTGTAGCAATGGGTGCTGGGCTGTATGCTCCCATGCCACCAGTATTGTCTCCCGTATCGCCATCACCAATTCGCTTATGGTCTTGAGCTGGCAGCAAGGGGCGAATCGTTAACCCATCTGTTAACGCTAAAATTGATACTTCTTGCCCAACTAAACATTCTTCAATGACAACAAATTCACCAGCACTGCCAAATTGTCCTTGAAAAATCGCATCAACGGCACTTTCTGCCTGTGCAACTGTTTCAGCTACTATTACGCCCTTACCAGCCGCCAAGCCATCAGCTTTAACAACAATTGGCGCTCCCTGAGAGTTGATATAAGATTTTGCTGCTGCTGCCTGCGTAAATACCACAGCCCGTGCCGTCGGAATCCCTGCTTCTTGCATCAAGGCTTTTGCCCAAGCTTTACTCGCCTCAATTTGCGCTCCCGCTCTGACTGGGCCAAATACCATTAACCCTTTGCCTTGGAGGTAATCTGTGATTCCCTTTGCCAAAGGCACTTCTGGCCCAACTATCACCAGAGTGATACCATTTTCCAGAGCATATCGGCTTATGCCCTCAAAATCATCTACTGTTAAGGGCAAGTTATGGCAACGTTCCAAACTTGCTGTGCCTCCATTCCCTGGTACACAGACAACTTGCTCAATTTGCTTAGATTGCAACAGTTTCCATGCCAGAGCATGTTCGCGCCCTCCATTACCTACAACTAAAACTTTCACTGCTTTCCTCGTGTGTTCCTTGCGAAACGAGAATGCCCTATTTGGCTCTCGCGGATCAATTTTTTCATTAATTTTCACACTTATGCAAGCCCTCTCATAAATAAAAAGGCTCAGGAGCAGGGGCAGTAAGAAATATAGCTATAGCGGTTCCCAATTGTACGGAATACAAACGACCTAACCCCCAGCCCCTTCCCTTGAAAGGAAGAAGAATAAGATTCAAAGCCTTTCTCCTTTTAGGAGCTACGGGTACACACATTTTTGAAATGAAACTCAAACCCTGGATTTACCCCCCAAGGCTACGGTGTACACACAAGTCTTGTCGCAGTCATATCTTTATTAATAAATCTCGCACTACGTTTCTATCCCGCCTCGGAATAAATTCCGAGTCTCATAGCTGAACTTTAGTTCTGGGCGGGATATCGCTGAGTATGACAGTTTAATTCAGAAAAAATGTGGGTAAAAGAGTTAAAACGTATGTGGACAGCACTTGTGTGTACACCGTAGCTCCATTTAGGAGAGAGGAATGGAAGTGAGGTTAAAACTGTACTACACCTAAGCGAGAACCGCTATATAGCTTTTCGTAATTAAATGAGGTTCATTCGAGCAAGCTCTTTGTTTGATTTTAGGTTAGGAATGGGGTTCTGTACCTACTCAACTGAGAACCACTATATTGAATTTTTACTGTATTTATTCTTAAATTTTAACTTAGTTAATTAGTTAGTATACTTTTATCAAATTGCAATACTTAAACGAATATATTGAACCTGTTCCAATGTCAGTAAAATATTTAACTATTTGTCATGGTTTTTAACCATTTAAATAATTGAGTAAAAAAATCATCTTCAAGTAATGACAATTATTGATTACAATTATGAATCTGTGAATATAAAAAATAATTAAAATATCGAAAAATAGGCAACATGGCTAAAATTATTGTTACTGGAGCTGCTGGCTTTATTGGCTCTCATTTTGTAGAAACATTGCTGCAACAAGGAGAAGAAGTGATCGGGATTGATGAATTCAATGATTACTACGATCCGATGTTAAAACGTAAAAATATTGCACACTTACATCAGTCACCTGGCTTTACATTAGTTGAAGGAGATATGCAGTTTTTAGATTGGCAAAAACTCCTAAAAGATGTTGATATAGTTTACCATCAAGCGGCGCAAGCAGGTGTTAGAGCAAGTTGGGGTAAAGCTTTTCGAGGTTATACAGAACGAAATATTAACGCTACACAAGTTTTGCTAGAAGCAGCTAAAGATGCTAAACATCTGAAAAGGTTAGTGTTTGCCTCTTCATCTAGTATATATGGTGATGCAGAAACGTTACCTACCCATGAGGGAATTTGTCCTAAACCAGTTTCTCCTTACGGCATTACGAAACTAGCTGCGGAGTTTTTATGTGAACTATATTACAAAAACTTTGGCGTCCCCTGTGTAACGTTGCGCTATTTTACAGTATATGGCCCCAAACAGCGCCCAGATATGGCATTTCATAAGTTCTTTAAATCGATTTTGCAGGATGAAGCGATTCCTATTTACGGCGATGGACAGCAAACGCGGGAGTTTACGTTTGTTAGTGATGTCATCGCCGCCAATTTAGCCGCCGCCTTCACACCTGAAGCAGTGGGAGAAATTTTTAATATCGGTGGCGGTAGCAGAGTGGTTTTAGCAGAAGTCTTGGATACGATTGAAGAAATTGTTGGGAAATCAATTAAAAGAAACCACATAGAAAAAGCGATGGGAGACGCCCGCCACACGGCTGCTGATGTATCTAAAGCAAAGAAAATTCTTGGATATCAGCCCCAAGTTTCCTTGAGAGAGGGTTTGATACAAGAATGGGAGTGGATAAAATCTTTGTATTGCCTATCCTCTTAATTTTCCTTATCTCCCTCATCTTCTTAACCTTGACTTTTGAGGAGTCTTGCTCTTAGCTGGTAGTCAAAACAATACCTTGGCGTACATTACGCTTACGTTGGCGTAGCCGGTCGGAGACATCGCTTTTACGAGTACCACCAGCCATCTGATACTCATGGCTATTTTTACCAAACTTATGAGCAACACCAAGCAAAATCTTTTCAGAATAGTCTGCCAAATCTCTTTCATTTTCGGTGATTTGGGTTAATAAAACATCAATAGTAGAGAGGTTAGTATTGTAAGCTTCTAGAGATTGACGGAGACTTTCAATTTTATCAGTATAATCTTTAACCGTTAACTTATCTCCTACATCTAGAGTAGGACTGATAGATTTAACACTTGCCAAGCGCATCTCAGCTTTGCTAAGAATACGTGAATCGCGTTTGTGCCTTGCCATAATTAATACCCTAATTCAAGTAATTCTATAGTGGACAATTTTTTACAAGGTTGTCCTGCGTAAAATTGTTGATTTTTCTTCAGAAAACTAAAATTTGAGTAATTTCAGCAATTTTTATTCCCCTTCTCCCTTTTATAAGCGCAGTTGCTCTTTACTCACGACTCATGACTTAGCACTGAGTTAAAGGAAAAGTTGCTACAGGAAAAACAGAAGTTCTTACAGGGAAGACGGAAGTTGCTACAGACTGCGCGAAACACTGAAACGTCAAGACAGAAGTTCTTGCAGGGAAGACGGAAGTTGCTACAGACTGCGTGAAACACTGAAACGTCAAGACAGAAGTTCTTACAGGGAAGACGGAAGTTGCTACAGACTGCGTGAAACACCGAAACGTCTTGGCGGAAGTTCTTACAGGGAAGACGGAAGTTGCTACAGACTGCGCGAAACACCGAAACGTCAACCCTGAAGCAATATTTTTTGATGGATACTAACAAATTTTATTAGGATTTACGCATGAGTTACGGATTGGTTCTTACCTATAATAGAGAACAATCGTCATCTCAAGTATTCAGCTTGATACCCACAATGACACTCAAAGAGCTACAACCTCAACTTTTAGCCTTGTCTTTGGAAGAAAAGGCACAGGCAATTCAGATTTTGGCGGCGAGTCTGGGCAATGGGTTGATTGGCATTGAGAAAACACCAGGGGTGATGGGGGGCGATGCCTGTATTCGGCAGGCTCGGATTCCGGTTTGGCTGTTGGTAAGCCTGCGCCATCAAGGGGCAAGTGAAGCCTATTTGTTAGAAGATTACCCGACGCTAACTGCTGCTGATTTGGTGAACGCATGGCTGTACGCTGAGGTTTATCCTAAAGAAATTGAAGTGGCGTAGGCGTAGCCCGTCGTAGACATCGCACGGCAAGAGGCGGCTTAAGGGTGGTAAGCTGTTA
>NZ_DASQZC010000579.1:0-10991 GCF_035638895.1 Nostoc sp.
ATACCTGCTTTGGGAACTCTTGGTGCTGCCAATCTTCAACGGGAAATGACTGAGCATACAATATTTCAGGTTCAAGAATTGCAAAAAGCCATTGCCATATCTGTAGAAGTGAGATTTGCAGGTGGGGATTCGCAACTTATGCAAGACTGGCTGGGGTTGGATTTGGTTTACCAGTCTCAAGGTGAAGGGGATCTAGGTTCGCGGATGGCGCGATCGCTTTTCGAGGCTTTTCAATCTGATGCCACAAAAGTAATTATCATCGGTACAGATTGTCCTGGAGTTAATGCCCAGATTCTAGAGACAGCCTTTGAGAAGTTACACACCTTTGACTTAGTACTTGGCCCTGCGATCGACGGTGGATATTACTTAATTGGGTTGCGCCAATTCATCCCGGAGTTATTCGTTAACATCGAGTGGGGAACTGCTCAAGTATTCCAGAAAACCGTGGACATTGCTCAGGAACTTAATTTATCATACGTGAACTTGTCGCCTTTGGCTGATGTTGACCGACCGGAGGATCTGCCAATTTGGGAACAAGCCCTTGCAAGGGAGATGGAAAAATAAGGGAAATATAGCAATTTTTATATGGATGCAAAACCCACTAGGGGCGTACATTTGTGCGCTCCTACAATATGCCTATATTACGACCGATTGAGAACTCTAATAAGGGAAATCGGGTAATTAATGAGTCTTTTCTTACAGCCCCGCATCATGTTCGTATTTTAAAACACCACAAATTTCCTGAAGACACTGTACATAACAAATGTTACTCTGGCCTAGTTGAAAACCAAGAGGCAGATAGCCTTTACCAATATTGAATCTGCTTTCTGTTTCTATACAATAGTCACGGTCATAGGCACAATATTCAAGTAGCTTGAAATATGAAAATCACTCGTATTCACCGCCAGTTCAAAAAACTATGGTTAACCGTTTTACTTCCGTGAGTACTGCTCTCACACTTAAGGTAGTTGGAATAATTTGCATTTTGTCGTTTTTTGTTGACTTTTTGATTCTCTTGTTACCCTTTCAACCAACTGATCGGGTATGGCAAATCAACTTGGCGACAGCGGTAGTTGATCGGGGAATTGTTCCTTTAGTAGGTTTGGGACTTCTATTTGCTGCCTATTGGATTGATAGTGCTGATGCAGGAGGTGATCGCGCCCAAGGTATTGATTTAAGATTTCCTGCTGTGATCCTCTCAAGTATTTTAGGGTTGATGTTTTTGCTGATTTTTCCCCTACACCTCAATAACGTCAATCAAGCTAAGACTCAAACACTCAATCGAATCACCCAAGAAGCAGATCAGGCAGAAAATCAACTGAACGCCCGGTTATCACAATTGCAAGCACAATTGAATACTGAGCAAGGAAAAGCTCAATTAGAGCAACTGCGAAACCAAACCAAAGCTCAGTTTAGTGAAATCCTTAAGGATGACCAGAGATATAAGCAAGCACTTGAAAGTCCTCAAATTCCTGCAAATATAAAAGATTTGTTGAGGAAGGCTAAAACAGATCCCCAAGCACTTAACACAGCTATCGAACAACAAACAGATATTAAGACGCTGCAAAGTCAACAACTAAGCCAAGTTCGCCAGCGCAGAGACGAAGCACAGCAACAAGCTAGAGATAATGCTTGGAAGTCTGGACTGCGGATTGGGATTAGCAGTTTGCTGTTGTCCATTGGTTACATTATCATCGGCTGGACAGGCTTAAAAGGTAGCGGTGCTATACAAGGTGGTAAACCTAGAGCGGCTGCACGCTAATCTATTATCGGTATGGCAGTAGGAAGTTTGAGGGCTGATACTGCCATACGCCTAATAGCTAATAACAATAAAAACGCAATTATCACTTAGTAAAATCGCTATAAAACTTGGGTAATGTTCTCAATTTACATACTGACATATAACGAAGAGTTAGATATTGCTGCTTGTATCGAATCGGCGATGCTATCGAATGACATCATTGTTGTGGATTCATGCAGTAGCGATCGCACTGTGGAAATCGCTAGTCGCTATCCCATCCGCGTCATTCAACACGCTTTTGAAAGCCACGGCCGCCAACGCACTTGGATGTTAGAGTCTATCCCTCCAAAGCACGAATGGGTTTACATTCTCGAAGCTGACGAGCGCATGACACCAGAACTGTTCGCTGAATGCGAAAAGGCAAGTCAGAGTCCTGACTACATCGGTTACTATGTGGCTGAACGTGTCATGTTCATGAATCGTTGGATTCGATATAGCACACAGTATCCCCGTTACCAAATGCGCCTCTTTTGCCACGGTAAGGTCTGGTTTACAGATTATGGTCATACTGAACGGGAAGTTTGTGAGGGTGCAACTAGCTTTTTAAAAGAGACATACCCACACTACACTTCCAGTAAAGGGTTGAGTCGCTGGATTGACAAGCATAACCGTTATTCTACAGACGAAGCTCAAGAAACGCTATATCAACTAGAACAGGGAAAGGTCAACTGGCAAGATTTATTCTTTGGCAAATCGGAAGTCGAAAAACGCCGCGCCTTGAAAGATTTGTCTTTGCGTTTACCCGCCAGACCGTTGCTACGGTTTGTATATATGTATTTTATCTTAGGCGGATGTTTAGATGGACGCGCCGGATTTGCTTGGTGTACATTGCAGGCATTCTACGAATATCTGATTTTGCTCAAAGTCTGGGAAATGAAGTATCTACCAAAACCTAATTTAGACGCAACAGCAATTCTGGCCCAGGAAAGTACACAACAGTTACAGTGCGTGGATTCTGAAACGACACAGGCTGATGTAGCGTAAAATTTGAAGCCGCGATCGCTTACGACGGATAGGTAGGCCGCAAAATTTTAGAAGTGGGATAGCACAGTTGTGCTATCCTACGGCGTGTTAAATTTAAAGAAAAACTACCATAATAAAAGCCTCTCCTGTTCAACTGGCGAGATAAAATAATTCCTTTGTTTACCCGCGCGTACTTTCACAATCATGAGCAGCTTTTGATTGAGCGCGGTAGATTAGTAATACCTAAGGACTTGCAACAATCGTTTACAAGTCTTACAAAGAAAAGTAACATCCTTTGAAAATAACCAGTCGGCATCAGATTGGTTAATGTCTATGTGTATGCTTGTAGGAAAATAGCTGATTTCCAGCAACAAGTACGTGTTTTTGCGTCAGTAGCCAGGATGCTAGCGTTTTGGACAGTTACTTGCGGTAGAAACTGCCTAAAGTTAAAGTCTTTGGAATTTGACGAATCTGCTGGTATTAATACCAATAACAAAAGTTCCTCTAGCTTAAAACAGGAGAATCGGGGCTTGGTAATCGATCGCCTAAAACAGGACTTAAAAAACGACCTGATCGCTGGTTTGTTGGTAGTAATTCCCCTAGCAACTACTATCTGGCTAACTATTACCATTGCCACTTGGGTAATCAACTTTCTCACCCAAATTCCCAAACAACTGAATCCCTTTGATGGGTTAAACCCAATTTTAGTAAATTTACTGAATTTATTAGTAGGATTGGCTGTACCCTTACTAAGTATTTTATTGATGGGCTTGATGGCTCGCAATATTGCTGGGCGGTGGTTGTTAGATTTTGGTGAGCGATTATTACAGGCAATTCCTTTAGCAGGACAGGTATACAAAACCCTCAAGCAGCTTTTAGAAACAATACTAAAAGATTCTAATGGCAAGTTTCGCCGAGCAATTTTGGTAGAGTATCCCCGCCGAGGAATTTGGGCGATCGCCTTTGTTACTGGTGCAATCAGCAGCGATATCCAAGCCCAGATGCCTCGTCCCGTACTAAGTGTTTTTATACCCACTACGCCCAATCCGACTACCGGATGGTACGCAGTAGTTCCTGAAGATGAGGTGGTAAACCTCTCCCTGTCCATTGAAGACGCTTTTAAAATAGTTGTATCAGGTGGCATTGTCGCCCCCAATACGCCCTTGGTTTTCCCCAAAGAGTCCACACTGGAAGTGAAACACAACGAAATCAAGCAGCAGGTTGTTCCCGTTGAAGAAAGTTAACAAAACAGAATTCAGGAGTCAGAATTCAGAATGGGCTAAACGCCCCGCTACCGCTAACAGAATTTAATTCTGTGTGACACTTCTCTTCTTAGGCTGCGCCAACGACAAGTTTAGTGGCTACTGGCGGATAGCGCAGCATTAGCTAGTCCTCATACTTCTGCAAATAAGCAAGCTAGCAAGAGCGTCTAAATAAACGGTGAAACACTCGCGCGTAAAATGAAAATTTGGTGGTCTACAATTTAGTGGCGGGTCTGAATTCCCGACTTTCTTATTCTGTATTCTTCTTCAAAATTAATCTGGCATAGTCACAAGCAAATGCGTAATGTTGTTTGACTGTGCAAAAAAAATGATACAATAGTAGGTTTGTCCCGTCTAGTTAATTAGTTCTTACGTAATCACCCCTCAGTTTTATGCAACCTCGTAAACCCCAGCAAATTGCTCGTGAATTGGCGCTTCTAAGCCTTAGCCAATTGCCAGTCAACCCAAAGAAATTAGATAAGTTGGAAGACGATCAACTAGTATCCAAGTTGGTGCTAGGAGCAGTACGCACTCTGACTTCAGAAGTGCAAGATACCCTCGATAATGCCGCAGGTGAACTGCAACGCAGTAACGATCGCCTTTTAAGTAGCCAAACTCGGGCCTCCGATCTCAATACTGCTAGAACAATGCTGCAAGAAGCGATCGCCTGTACCCAGACAGCAATCAATCAGTTGGGTACGGCAGTTGATTTCCCAGTATTGATTCAGTTAGCTAATCAGGATAAGGGAGTCCGTAATTACGCTAAAGAGCTTGTGATTACCGTCAACGAAAATCGACAAATTATAGATGAACTGCTTTCTACTGCCTTAGTAGATTGGCAAGTAACTCGCCTCGCTCAAATTGACCGCGATATTTTGCAAATCGCTGTGGCTGAAATGAAGTTCTTAGGAGTTCCAGACAGTATTGCCATTAACGAAGCTGTGGAGCTAGCAAAACGCTACAGTGGAGACGATGGTCATCGGTTTATTAACGGTGTTTTGCGCCGAGTCACTGAGCAGAAAAAGACAGCATAGCCTTTATATAATTACTTGCCAAAGTCAGGGGGATGAGGGAGCAGGGGGAGCAGGGGAAGCAGGCGAAGAAGAACTATTGATTAATGCTCAATGCCCCAAGTTAAATTAAACTCATAACTTATAACTTAATATAACTAATACTGCTGCAATGGTTTTTAATTGGTTCCGTCGTAAATATAACGATTCCTCTGACACTCCCTCTGATAAGAAACAGGAAGAAACTCTTCCTACACAAGAACCTCAGCCAGAGCCAGCTGAAACGTCAACGCCAACTGCTGAAAGTGCTCCAGACACAACGACAGACTTGTTAGCGTTTGCTAAAGCAGCTTACAAAAATATTCAGCAAAAACAACAAGCCGACGAGGTAGTAGAAACCCCGGTTGATTCAGGAGATGCCTCACCAGCATTAGCAGAACCTGAAACCGCAGAAACGGTAATTGCGGAAATTACCGAACCAGAAACAATTGAGGAACCTGTTAATACAACCGTAGAAACAGCACAGCCAGAAGTTATCCAAGCTGCTACTGAAGAAGAAATTATAGAAGATTCCTCAGTAGCAGCAATTGCTGATCAAGATGTCTCCAGCCTAGAACCCACGGCAAATGAAGCTGAACCAACGCCTACCGAACCAGTAGCTACGCCAGAGGCAACACAGCCAACAGCACTATCCTTCTTAGAACGGGCGGCGGCAGAACGGCAAGCCAAGCTGGAACAACTAATGGCCACCGCCATTGAAGTTCCAGAACCAGAGGTAGTACAGCCAGTAGCTACAACTTCAGAGACAGGAGAGGAAATTCCTGGACTGGTATTTGATGATGGGTTTGTCTGGTCGGCGAAAGTTTTAGCAGCTCAAGGTAGAAGTCCAGAAGACGTTTCTATTGAAGAAATTACCTGGCTGAAAAAGCTCCGGCAAGGGTTAGATAAAACTCGTCGTAGCATTCTTAACCAACTAAAGGCGATCGTTGGTCAAGGGCCTCTAAACCAAGCTGCTGTGACAGAAATTGAGGCATTGCTCTTGCAAGCTGATGTGGGTGTAGAAGCGACAGACTTTATTATCAATGCCCTACAGACAAAACTTCGAGAAGAAGTTACTGCACCTGAAGAAGCGATCGCTTATCTAAAAAAAATCCTCCGGGATATGCTCGATGCACCAAGCATTGCATCCCACAAAACTATCTTTACCCCAGAAAAAGAAACCTTGAATATTTGGTTAATCACTGGTGTAAATGGTGCCGGTAAAACTACCACCATCGGTAAAATTGCCCATCTGGGACAAAAATCTGGTTATAAATGCTTGATTGGGGCAGCAGACACCTTTCGCGCCGCCGCCGTGGAACAGGTGAAGGTTTGGGGTAGTAGAAGTGGTGTAGAAGTAATTTCTAATCCGGGAAAGAATACAGATCCGGCAGCAGTTGTGTTTGATGCGATCGCAGCCGCTCAAGCGCGTCAAACCGAATTACTTCTAGTTGATACAGCCGGCCGACTGCAAAACAAGAAAAATTTAATGGACGAACTTAGCAAAATTCGGCGAATTATCGACAAAAAAGCCCCAAATGCCAAAGTAGAATCTCTTTTAGTTCTAGATGCCACTTTAGGGCAAAATGGACTGCGGCAAGCCGAAGTTTTCTCCCAAGCTGCCCAACTGAGTGGCGTTGTCTTAACCAAGCTCGATGGTACAGCCAAAGGCGGTGTTGCCCTTGCCGTTGTGCAACAGCTAGGTTTACCCATTCGCTTTATTGGTGCTGGTGAGGGAATTGAAGACCTGCGCCCCTTTTCTAGCTATGAGTTTGTCGAAGCTCTCTTGAGCGGCTAACTGAAAAATTTGGGGTTAAGTATTTTTCTTGACAACTGATAAATTTAGGGATTACTGATCTGGTATTATCACTTGAACTCATTAGAAACAGATCAATTCCTGTAAATCATAAGTTTGTCGCAATAAATGGATAACTTTTGCTAAAATCTCAAGCTAGTGCCTTTTTTCACTCTCTGAATGGGCATTTAAACGCAACACACAAAACCCCCGAAGCTTCCATCTTGCAGCAAGGTATTTAAAGGGCAAGCGAGACGCTCACCCCCGCAAATAAAACTATTGCAAAATGGACAGCAGAGCGGCGAGCAGTGCGTTGGGGAGCCAGCACAAAGTCCAGCACTGTGGGGGGTTTGCCTTTGCAGGTTATGGGTGTTGGCTATGGCAACTTGTATTCTTAGATCGAAGGAATTGCGCTAGCGAGTTGGCAGAACTGCACACTGCACGTAACTTACTTAAGAGTAAAAGTACGAGCATCATCTGTTTGCCCAATGCCGACATTAGGAAAAGGACAGCTTCCGACCATCAGAACTTCGCAAAATCGTCCACTGTGGACTCAAAAAGCGAATTGGTGTAAGTAAGCTAGTTCAACACTCCCAGGTGTATTCTCAGCTCCTACTTGCGAAAGTATCTACGAATATTTTCTCTAGAAAATCGGGTTTTTCACTCAAAAAACTTCTAGTCTCCAAGTTGCCCCTGCCCAAACAGTTACTCTGAAAGGGTTATAAATTATTCTTTTAATAAAGTATTTTTATGACTTTAGAGATATGCTTTGGTAATTAAGTTATGAAAAAATGAAAAGCTTTCTAACTATCACTGAAACTAGTAATTTTTACGGATTAGTTTTTGGCTAAAAATACATGATTTGAAATTAAAAATTTTCCATCATAAATACAATAAGCAAATAAAATACTGATAAAAGTTACCTGTTACGTCTTTATACTCTTGCTAAAGTGACAAGTCTTGTCTAAATATGGTTTAGCAATGCCAAAGGCAAAAAATTTATAAGTAATCTAAAATCTGCCAATATAAAGTGCAATAGTACCTGTGCCTGTGTCTCAACTGCCCTCTCAACCCATTGACAACAATAGTAGTGCCGCGACAGATGTCACACCAGTCGTAGCACTAAAAGAACTCGTGGCAAGGTTGCACCGGGAACAGAACAAAATTCAAGATTTGCTCAGTTCTTTAGGATTTGCCCTAAGAAGTTTCAATAATTTGAATCAGTTTTTGGAACTGATCCCCCTGATGGCAACTAGAGTGACAGATGCAGACGGAAGTGCCCTGTTTCTCTACAAACCTAATGGTCAAGTCAGGTTAGAGCAGTTACATTGGCAAGATAGTCGCCAGCGAAAAAATATCCGCAAAGCGCTAGAAATAGCCAGCAGTCAAATCACGCTTCTGCCCAATGCTGCCCCTCTAGCCAATGCTACGGGGCTTTTAGATGACCAGATGCATCGCTATCTAGGGCCAGATGTGCAAATCTTTGGTACGGCGATTCTGGTGAAGCATACAGAACGGGGATGGCTCTACGTCTTGAGCCGCGATCCAGAATATAGTTGGACAGAAACCAGGCAAAAGTTAGTTAGGTTAGTAGCAGACCAAACAGCCGTTGCGATCGAAAACGATGAACTAGCTGTAGAACTAAGAAAAAAAGAACGCCTAGACCAAGAACTAGAAATTGGCGCAGAAATTCAACGGCGACTTTTGCCGCGTCAATGTCCCACGATTCCTGGTGCAGTCCTGGCGGCACGTTGTAAACCAGCCAATCGCGTCGGCGGAGACTATTACGACTTTATTGCTACCAATCACAATAAAATCCAACCCACGACCAAAGGCAGCACGGAAAATAGTCGCTGGGGTTTGGTTATTGGAGATGTCATGGGCAAAGGTGTTCCGGCTGGGCTGATTATGACGATGATGCGGGGAATGTTACGGGGAGAAGTGCTACATGGCAATTCCCCTGCCGGAATTCTACAAAACTTAAATAGAGTTATGTATGCGGATTTGGAAAATTCCCACCGCTTTATAACGCTATTTTATTCAGAATTTAATCCCCACAGCCGAATTTTGTCTTATAGCAATGCGGCACACAATCCTCCCTTGTGGTGGCACGCAGCTACAAAAACTGTTAGCCGTTTAGATACTCTAGGAATGTTAATTGGTTTGGATGCTAACAGCCAATATGAAGATGCTCAGGCACAGTTAGAACCTGGGGATACAATTATTTATTATACAGATGGCTTGACTGATGCTGCTGCTGCTGGTGGCGATCGCTTCGATGAAGATAACTTTGTCGCTGGCTTCAATACGGCTTGCAAGTACTGCAATGGCCCAGAGGAGATTGTAGATTACCTATTCGACCAAGTTGAGCAATTCATTGGTGCTGATAAGCAAAACACTGATGATATGACACTAGTTGTTCTGCAAATTTTATAGTTATTACCCATTTTCGGTTGATCAAGTCATGATTAAACCAATGGTGACTGGGGATTGACTAGAGTAATTTTACTAAATTTAATTTTTTATTTATTTTTTCTTTGAATTTCCGTAGCGATCGCCTAAATGGTCGCACATCAACCTTTTTTGGTGAATTGTTTGCATTTAGCCTTTAAGATAATACATCAAAAATGATCCTTAGAATACTTTTCTGTTGAAGTAAAAACTATATATTTTGCACATCTAGCACAGTAGGAAACGCCGAGGGAGAGACTAGGTAAAATGTACAAGGTAAAAAGTAAAAGGTAAATTTACTTCTTCATTTTTGCTTTCTTTCTATCCTTGTGATGCAAGCATTTGGCCTGCTCGCTCTTAGCGTTTTAATTTTTCCTTTCTCCGCCGTAGCAAGTTCACAACAGCTACGACGGAGTTTTGCTTTACCAATAAATACGTTTCCAGTTGAATGTCCTTATTCCATTGCCCAAATTCTTGATGCTGAGTTTTTACCAGATGCTATTGATGCCTTCAAGCCGCACACTCGTGACTTCCAGTCATGAGTTAGGCGCTCTATATTAAGTGTGACTTTGTGTCAAAATTAAAACGTATTCAGCAAATTCAATAAATTGTCATCCATCCAAAAAGCATTTAAAGTTACTCTCATACCCACACACAATCAAGAAGTCTTAATTAATAAGACGATTGGTTGTGCCAGATATGTGTACAACCGCTTTTTGGCGCTGAAGAAAGAGTTATATGCAAGTGAGGGAAAAACTTTAAACTACAACACTTGTAGTCAACAGCTAACTATACTCAAAAAAGAAATTGAATGGTTGAAGGAAGTAGATAAGTTTGCTTTGCAAAATTCACTGAAAAATTTAGAGACAGCATACAAAAACTTTTTTGCTGACTTAAAGAAGATTAAAGGGAAAAAGGGTGTAGGTTTTCCTAAATTTAAAAAGAAGCGTGGGTGTAAACAGTCTTACAAAACTAATCTCACCAACGGCAACATTCAAATTATAGAGAATCGTTTAAAGCTTCCGAAAGTAGGTTGGGTAAGATTCCACAAGTCTCAATACATTACCGGAAAGCTTGTAAACGTTACTATTAGTCGCATTTCATCTGGTAAATATATTGCTAGTATCCTGTGTGAAGCTGAGATAGATAAATATCCCCAGGTAACACAAAATATTGGCTTAGACTTAGGACTGAAGTCTTATCTAACTACTAGTAATGGTGAAACAGTAGATAACCCGAAGTATTACAGAACTCAAAAAAGAAAGCTACGTAAGGCACATAAAAAGCTATCCCGCAGTGTAAAAGGTAGTAGTAATAGAGTCAAAGCGAAAATCAAGCTGGCTCGTACCTACGAGAGAATTACTAATCTCAGAGATGACTTTCTGCACAAGCTGTCAACTCGGTTAATCAAAGAAAACAGCATTATCTGTATTGAGGATTTGCGAGTTGCCAACATGGTGAAGAATCACACACTAGCACTGAGTATTTCAGACGCTAGTTGGTCTAAGTTCGTTACCATGCTGGAATATAAAGCTTTGTGGCATGACAGAATTGTGCAGAAAGTTGGTACTTTTTATCCCTCATCTCAAACTTTTGAGAAGGCAGGAGGCAGGAGGCAGAGGGCAGAAGGGAAACCCCATAAATAAATTTAGGGGATTCAATAGGGACTT
>NZ_DASQZC010000580.1:0-4642 GCF_035638895.1 Nostoc sp.
GCGGTCTGTAGAAGTTGCCATTGTTTGTACTCTTTTCTCTATTTGCTTTTCCTTAACTGTAATTTTTGATTACAATCAGGTTCCATGCTGGTAAAGTTACTCTTCAGTATCAACCTTTTTTGTTTAAATTGCGTGAGCCTATAGATGGAGTTATCCTAAAATTAGCTTTTTTAGTTATATCCTTAGAGATATTGGTTGAGAGTAACTATTATGTACATACACAACTTTTAGGCATAGTAAAGTGAATTCTCTGCTTATTTCTTTAGACATAAATTTTATAAGTCTTGCATGGATTTTTACCCTTTAAAAAGGCACAAAGTCAACAGGCTAGGCTTCGCCTCATTTACTGGCGGTAGCATATCATGGAGCAGCATGAGGGACTTTGAACAAATAAATTTATCCAATCTTGTGGGGTAGATATCTTGTTCGCCTTTGGCTACGGGCGCTCGTGTCGCCCATTCGACAAAAGGTATAGAGTACTTTTTTATATTAACAAACTGTTTAAGTATTTTGAGAAAGCAAGAGCTTCTTTTACTTGCGGAAAACACCAAAATGAGAAAGCAAACTGGGGTTTGAGAAAGCAAAAGCTTCTTTTACTTGCGGAAAACACCGAAATGAGAAAGCAAACTGGGGTTTGAGAAAGCAAAAGCTTCTTTTGAGAAAGCATTTAAGTATTTTGAGAAAGTAAACAGGCTTTTTGATAAAGCAATTAGCCTTTTTGATAAAGTAATCAGCAAATATACGTGACGATTAAAAATCACAGTTGCACATTGCTTGCATCCCGTAGAGAAGGGTAGATCGGTTTTTGAATGAAAATATAAAACCAAACAAATTCTGCAAGTGTAGAATTTTATATGACACAGCAATAGCGAGCGCTCTCGTATTGCAAAATTAACCAAGTAAATCAAAATCAAGCCTAGCTTGCTGTGGTCACCAATAGTATCTATTTTTACTTTGTAGCATTCTTACTACTCGTAGCACCTTATGTATATCGTCAAAATTGCTATTTACAACAATCCAGACCGGAATTATTACTAGTTGGATTGTATAAGATAGTTATGATAATTTAAGCATTAACCATAATTAGAGGTTCAAAATGGCGACTACATCCAACGTCCAGATTACCATCGCCTTGCAAGAACCTGGTTTAGATGACGATGAACTGCAAGACGAAACGCAGAGACTATTGCAACAGATGCTGGAACTGGATGAAGTTGAAGACGCTAGTCTTTTCCGTGAAGCAGAAGCACCAGCAGGGAGCAAGTCACTCACAGGGCTGGCTGTGGGTTGGCTAACAGCGCAGGTGAATGCTAAGAATATTAAAGCACTGATGGGATTTTTAGGCGATCGCCTTGGTAACAAGACTATTGAACTAGAAATCGAGTCTAATGGCAAGAAACTGAAAGTCAAAGCCAGTAGTCGGCAGGAGTTAGAAGCAGCAATTGAAGCAGCACAGAAATTTGTAGCAGGATAGAGAATCTCAGATGGTTAAGGTAGCGTTGCTGATTGGGGTGAGTGAGTATGAGCCTGGTTTGAACCCGCTACCAGGTGCTGTAAAAGATGTCGAGGCGATGCAGCAAGTGCTGTTACATTCAGAAATGGGCGGCTTTACTGAGACAGATATTATGGTGCTAAAAAATCCCCAGCGCCAAGATATGGAGGAAGCTATCGAGAATTTATTTGCCCATCGTCAAAAAGATGATCTGTTAGTTCTCTTTTTCTCCGGTCATGGCATTAAAGATGACACTGGTAGACTGTTCTTAGCAACCCGCACCACACGCAAAACTCCAAGAGGAGATTTAATTCGCTCATCGGCAGTAGCAGCCAGTGTTGTACATGAAAGTATGAGCCGCAGCCGTTCTAAACGGCAAGTGGTAATTTTGGATAGTTGCTTTAGTGGTGCTTTTGCTGAGGGTTTATCAGCAAAAGATGACGGCAGTGTAAATATCCGTGAGCAATTAGGAGGAGAGGGGCGTGCTGTTCTCACTTCATCCAGTTCGACTCAATACTCCTTTGAGCAGCAGGGGTCAGACCTCTCAATTTATACCCGTTATTTGATTGAAGGAATTACAACAGGGGCGGCAGATCTAGATGAAGATGGGGTTGTCTCGATTGATGAGTTGCATGAGTATGCGAGCCAGAAAGTTAGAGAAATACAGCCGACAATGAGGCCAGAAATCTACACGAGTAGAGAAGGCTTTAAGATTCGACTTACAAAAGTTCCGCAAGGTGATCCCAAACAGAAGTATCGCAAAGAGGTAGCGCGATACAATAACCGTGGAGAAGTTTCTTTTGTAGGTCGCAAGATTTTAGATGCATTGAGAAATCGTTTGGGGCTATCCGAGGTAGAAGCAACTGCAATTGAAGATGAAATGTTAGCAGTTACTCGTCAGGAATTTCAAGAAAAGTTACAGCGATATGAAAGAGACTTCAGTGAGGCACTCCAGCAGCAAGTAGCTCTCAGTGAAGATGATCTCAATATGCTACGACAGAATCTTCAGCAAATTTTGGGGCTGAGGAATGAGGATACAATGCCAATAGAGGCACAGGTTAAGGCAATAATTGAAGCATATAAGCAAAAAATGCAATATTATGAGCAGGCATTAGCTGAGGCAATGCAACGAGAATATCCTCTTAGTCAAGCTGCTCATGATCGGTTGCAGAATATGCAACGGATATGGAAACTCAGTGATAAAGATATAGCTTCACTTGAAAGTCGCGTCACTGCTGAGATAGAAGCATATCAGCAAAAGTTGCAGCAGTATGAACAGGCATTCATTATAGCAACACAACAGCAGTATCCTGTTGGTGAAGCAAAGCGTCATGAACTGCTACAAGAACAGCAAAACTTAAGTTTAAAAGATGAAGATGTTGCTTCAATTGAAGCTAGAATTACGGCTGAGGTTGAAACTTATCTACAAAAATTACAGCAGTATAAACAAGCATTTATAAAAGCCACACAGCAGCAATATCCCTTGAGTGCGACGCAGCGTCATCAGCTCAGAAATGAGCAGCAAATGTTAAATCTAAAGAATGAAGATACTGCTGCGATTGAAGCTCGAATTACTGTTGACATTAAAGCATCCTTGCAAAAGCTACAACAGTATGAACAGGTATTTACCAGAGCAACACAGCAGCAGTATCCTTTGAGTAAAACGCAGCGTAATCAACTGCGGCAGGAGCAACAAATCTTAGGTCTAAAAGATGAAAATATTGCTCTAATTGAAACCAGAATTAAGGTTGAGATTGAAGCATATCTGCAAAAGTTACAACAGTATGAACAAGCGCTAATTCAAACGATTCAGCATGAGTATCCCTTTAGTGATGAGATTCGTGAGGAATTAAAGCGATATCAGCAGGTTTTGGAACTTGGGGATGAAGAAGTAGCAAGAATTCAAGATAAAGTTGTTCGAGAAAAACAGACACATCAATCTCAAACTCAGCAATTGGGTACTTCTAAACTGCCAGAAATACCAACACAGTCATCAATATTTTCAAGTCAGCTTGTCCCAAATCAAAAAACTCAGGTAATTCCAGACACAGAGCTTCCCAAAAGTCGCCAATCACCGCTACAGTGGATTGTTCCGTTAATATTTGTGGTAGCAGCAGGTGTTTTAGGATTGTTCGTGAACCAACTGCGACTGCGATCGCCATTAGTCCCCTTGATTTCATCCACTCCCATACCAACTTCAAATCCTACAATCAAAGCGACACCCATACAGCGATCGCTAGCCAACCTTTCTCCTGGCTGGGTAATTAAAACTAACAATTCAATCACCTTGGGAAACAACCAATCACTTCCCCCTGGAGCTTTTTTACAAGTTATCAACACAAAACCAAATCCTAAACCTGCTTCGGGAAATTTTTCAGTGTCTATGCGAGTCTGTGCTAATAAAAGCACACAAGCTCCAGCTAATACTAATAATCCAGCAGTAACTTCCTCAGTTCCATCAAAATCAAAACCTTTGCCAGAAACAGTGTTGCTGGACTTATCCCAACTAAAACGCCTTGGTGTCTCTGTTTTACCAGAAGATGCACCAAGTCCATGTACACCTGTTACACAACCGCCAGTTACTCAACCATCTGACGACAGCAGTCCAACTTAGTCAAATACCCAATACAACTACAGGTTTGAGTACTGTATAATTTCAATAATTTTATTAATCACCTCTGTTAATTTTTCCGTTTTTATTTGACCTGCTTGATATAAAACAATTTGTTTGTCGGCAGTAAAAATCCGATTTAGTCTGATATTAATTAGCTAATTTAATTGACCGGAGCTAAAATCACTGTTATCCAGTTTAATAGCATATATATTGCCAACAGATTGGCTAGTGATTTGGCAAAGAATCAGGTCATTCCCCTGAAGATTAGCAATAACTAGAGTAGGTCTGCGTTTTGTTTCAGTTAAGTCTGAAAAGTGAAATGGAACAATAACAACATCTACTTTTATAAATCCTGCCATGCTGAATCTTCCTCTGGTCTTAACCAATCTTTTTGTAGTGATGATTCACTCATAATAGTGATTTCTAAAGTTTTCTCTTTTTGGTATTTAGCTTGTAAGAACTGAACAAAATCTAAAATCTGCTGTAACAGAGGTTCAGGTAATTGTTCTAGTTCTTGTGTAATCTGTTCTTTAAGC
>NZ_DASQZC010000581.1:0-7529 GCF_035638895.1 Nostoc sp.
GACATAACAGGTGTGTCCGTTAATTTAAATTAACGGACACACCTGTTATGTCTGCATTAAGGGGGTTCTATAACCTGTTTATGTCTGCAATAACCTGTTAATATAACCTGTTTATGTCTGCAATAACCTGTTAACACTGCATATATCTGAAATGGTTGTATAGCAAGGCTTTTGGGTATTGGTTAGATTATCGCGTGAGTTCATAACAGCATAGATGCGTCAGAACTATCTAACCTGTTAATTATCCTGTTATTTGGTTAACCCGGATAATCTAACGAGTTACAAAATCTTTTGACAGTATTTAGATACTAACAGGTTGAAAGCGATCGCCTGACAACTCCAGTTTAATATCGCGTAACTTTTAAATTTTCAATCTCAAACCGCGAATAAAATCACCTTATCTAATGGGGTTCCCGCCGCGTCTCTCGCTTTGTAGTTATGCCTTATTATTTTAGTTTGGCATAACTCCAATGAGCGCGTTTTCCATCTCATCAATTGCTTTGTCGATGGCATCCAATCGCTTGCGATTTTCCCACTCTTGATATGCTTCTGTGACCTCTGGATCAGTTCCTAACCCTGTGCTACTGCCTACCCTGCCTATGTGTTGGTGGCAGGTAAACTCTGGGTTCTTGCCGCGCTTCACAATCCCTTTTAGCCTAGCTTTTGGGTTCCTCTTGAAAATTGGCTCATTAGCTTGCCATTTCGCGTACACGTACCAATAAATCTCGCCACCTTTTTTATATTGCTTCCGCACTTCATACTGATGAATCCAGGCCCCAGGCTCAGACATTGGCTCATTGAGCAACTGCTGTCTGATTTTCTTCAGTTGGTGAAGCTTTTCTATGATTTGGTCGATGCGGTCTGTCATGACAGTTACAAGAGTTATGCTTATTAAAAAATTTTAAAGCATAACTTTTATGCCCCGCCGCCGCGTCACTATCCTTTGGCTTATATCAAAATTCCCCACCTTGTATATTACAAATATGCTACAAAAATTCCTTTTTCCTAGTTGCGAATTTTTGAGGCTAGTTGAGAAACACCCCCCCCTAAATATATACTGAATACTTAAATTAAAAGGGGGGGTGTCCCAAATCTTATACATTTACTGGCTTTTTATACTTAGATAGCTTCACCTCAAAAATCAAACTTTTGTAATACGTTGGCGATTGGGTGTTAGGTATTGGGCATTGCTCAAACTACCCCCCCCCAAAATCGCCTACACCAATTTTCGGGTAACATCCCACAGCCAACACCCTACACACCCCTAGAATCCCAAAATTAAACCCACCTGGCTTATGGGTGGGGTGTGGGGATTAGTGCGATTGTAGGAGCTAGAGAAACTTAAGAAGTGCTGTTTCGGCGTTCCCGTGGCGTTTTCTCAGGTGGCGAAAACAGTTCCTTAACTTCTGCTGATTGAAGTAGCTCATCGTCCGAGGGCAGCTCACAGCCATGCTGTAATGCCCAGAATTTTTTAAGCAACGAAGGTACTCCAGTTTCTTCTGCTTTTTTAAGTAAATTCAGCTTTCCTGTATCATCTACAACATAGTAACCATCATCAATGGCTTTATGTAAAGAAGAATGTAGCTGGCGGAAAGTCCCTAATCTTTCTGTTGCGTTGCGTAATTTAGGCATAAAATTTTTGGTAATTTACTAATTTTGGGAAGCGGTTAATTTCGCTTGCTTTTGTTGCCGTAATTCAGACAAAAATTCCTCCGGCCCTATGTCAAGCTTTATCAGTATTTCAACTAAATCGGCTGGTGTTAAGGGTTGCAGCTTTAAATGAACCTCTACGAGCTTGGAAATTCCCCCAGCCAAGCTTGCCAAAACTCGCGGATTATCAGCGTTTTGGTCAATTACTGATTCAAAAACTAGCAATCCCTTTTGAATAATTTTCAAAAGTCTTTTCTGACTGAACTGATCGAATTCTGCCAGAACATTAGGGCTTAATCTTGCCAGTGACTCACTGACAATTGCTGATTGCTTGAGCAACTTATCAGAACTTTGCTGTTCGCGCTTTTGTGCCCAATTGCGTTTTCGACCTTCGCGCTCTAAAGTACTCAGACCAACTTGGAATTTTTTAGCCAGAGTGCTGTAAGTTTGTCCATGATCACCAAGATAAATTTCTTCAATTCGAGCGAGTAATTCAGCATCCAACTTTTTTGGCATATAACCCTCTATCTCACCCTCAAGCATCAACGACTTAATAGTAGGATGCCCACAGTGAAGCCATTAAACGTCTTGAGGGTAAAGAAAATTGACCCTCAATGTTAGGCGATCGCATAAAACCAAACTGTTATATCTAATTTTTTTAATCAGCACCTCACCCATACCCCGCCTCAAATAAATTGATATATTCCCTTTGAACACCAGCCGTCAAGGTTGACCAAACATCATTTAGCAATTGCTGAGGTAGCGATTGGTAAACCTGCCTTGCTATGTCTTGGCCTAAAAGCAATGCCCTATCTAATCGCCGTTGCCAAAGAGTCGTAACTGGTAATTCTGATAAATTGCAGACCGTCAACAATTTGCTGATTGCCTGATCGATTTGATTAATCACGTCGTTGGCGACAACTTCCAATTGTGGAGAATTTTTTACAATTAATTGGATTTGATCAACTTGGTCAATCACTTCGTTAGCGACAACTTTCAGAATTTCAGCAGATGACTGCTGATTGTTGATTGTTGACTGTTGATCAAAAATGGTAGGTTGAATTGCTTGTATTTCAAATAATGCAAATATTCGCTGTTGCTCCTCCTGTGCTAACATCGCCCAAGCTTCACTCTTCTGCTGTTCATTTGCAACGCTAAACAATTCTTCGCACTGTTCCCTAGTTTTAGCTTGGGGTAAGTAGTCTGTTAGCATTAAAACCACTGAGTCTATCTCTGGCACTGCTGCCACTTCCAGCACTGGCTCTTTTACCTTTATCGCTTCCTTGTGAGCCAAGTACATCTGAGCAAACTTCCAACTTTCGGGAGTAATGCGGCGATACTTCCACTTTTGACCGTCTACTTTTTTAGTTTCTAATTCCAGCGCGATTTGGTGCATGAGTTCACCAAAAATTTGACCATTGGTAATGTTCTCAACTTTTAAACCTAAAGTGTCCCGAACACGATGATGGTACTTTTTGGCTGTATTACCCATTGGCTCATAATCTCTAGGTTCCCACCATTTATCAGGATTTAAAAACTCTGGCAGTCCTAAAAATTCCCATCCTTTACGTTTGCTAGCATTCCACCGAATATCACCAGCGAATCTTTCACCAGATACTTTTAACTGTCTTGCCTCGGCTGCATAATCACGGGCGATCGCTTCCCCAATATCCTGACTGAGCAAGTAAAAATTTTCTAGGTGACGACCATAGCGACCGCCTTTATTTTTGAGTGCCATTGCTGCAAAGCCTGACAACTCAGTACCAGATTTATGTTCAAAGGTCGTAGCGTCGATTAGCTCTTGTCCGAATATTTGGAGCATTCGAGTTTTGAGATACGCTGGCTTTAATTCTGGGGGTATATCTTCACCGCTATGCTGTATCGCCTCCATCTCAGCATCACTCAAAATTCTAGCGGCTGCTATGGTTTCTGCCTCTTTTAAGTCGATAGTTCCCCAGATATTTTTTAATTTATCTGCTATCTCTTTCGTACCTTTAGACGGGGTAAACTGCTGCTCAATAATGCCATAGCCTATTTCTTTTAAATGCTCGACAGTGAAGTGGCGTAAATGCTTCATAGTCATCATTTTGTAAGAAAGATTTTTAACAAATAACTCAAAGTGTGGTGATGTCCACTCGTGTGTCATTGGATCATAATCATGTTTGAATGAGAGAATATGCTTGCTGTTGGCTGCATAATTTCGCTGATAATAATCATGAATTTCTTGTGGTGTAACCAAGTCTGGGTTAACTCCTCTTGGTGGGTATCCCTCCTCAGCAATCCACATATAAATGTCTTCCGCACCTCTAACTCTATTGAGAAACTGCTTAATCTCTCTATCGCCTAGAATGCCGTTACAGAAGGCAAAAACACCATTTACAAAACGCTGATTTTTGAGGCTAATACCTGAAATAATCGAAGGACTGGTAACAACAAATCGATATTGCTCTGATTTTTTATCAGCTGATTGTACAAACTCCTGTACGTTGGGATCGTCCATCGAATCGGAGTGAATCTCAAGGGTTAAATCGGGAATATCTTTTAGTTCTTGCCGCACATATTCAGCGATGGACTTACAGCCTTTAACCCCATCTTTCATGTCATCCAGCACAAAGCAGTTAACACCTGCTTTTAATTTTTTAACCAGTAAATCTAATAAACCTTCTGGGGAAGGAGAAATATCTAGATTAATATCCGGTCTTTTTGGCTGGTACTTATTGATGATTAATCTTACTGGTGTACCCTTTGGGGTGACTGCCTTGATGTAATCAATTTCTTTTTGAGTCGTGTCGGCACTCATGCAAAGTACAATACCATTGCCAGCGATCGCCGATTGAAAATGTGCTTCAAGTGTTGCCAGTATTAACGGGCGGATACCGTCTTTATTACAGAGTGAACCAAAGTTAAAATCAAAAACTTGATCGCATTCATCAAACAGGAGAACACCCCCATTTGATAAATTTTGGGGTGGAAATTGATAAGCACTGGGAGAGCAAAAAGCAGCCTTTTTCTTTTGCCCATTACCACTAATATCATCTTTGTAATTTAGTCCTAATTCACTGCTCATTTTTCGACCAAGTGAACGCCGATTATGCCAGCTATAGAATGCTTCGCTATTGTCAGCGAACGGTTTTGCACCCTCGGTTTTACCCGTGCCTGTGTCAGAGATAATTATATTAACTGTCCCCGGCTCAACTAAATCTTTTAAGACTTCTCCCATGTGTGGCACGTTTACCACACGGTAAGGTATCTCTGTAATGTGAGTTAGTTGTTGACGAATACTTGCAAGCTGTTCTATTTCGTTGCGTTTCTCTCTGGCTTTATCTGCTGTTTGTTTTTGTTGGTCAATTAGCTTTAACTGTTGGTCAACGATCGCAAAAAATTCTTTAGCAGAAATGTACTGTATTTTTGAGTATTCAGTGAAATCAAGCTCATCAATATCGCTATCATTTTTTGTGATTTGACCCCACCAACCAAACTGGAAATCCCATCCAAAACTATTCAATAATTCAGTAACGGCTTTCCATCGGTTGACTACTTGTCGATTTTGAACGTCTCCAGCATCGGGGAAAATGACAAGCTTTTTCTCTTCTCCAGGTTGAGCTAATGCCCTATCAAGGCAATCTTTTAGAAGATTACCACTGACAGCAAACTGACCACCAGCCGCGCCGATGGTCAATAAATTAAATCGGCTACTAGTTAAAAATGGCTTTGCGCCTGTACCTTCTACAAGTGCAATTCCTTGGGGCTTGGCAGGATGAAATACAGCCAAGGGATTCTCTAAGCTGTCTCCAACTAAAAGGGGTAGTGTTTGCTCTGAACTGCTTACCCATCGATAACGTCCACCATCACCAGGATTGTACAGCCGCAGCTGTAACGCTACGATACGCCCGTCAAAATCTCGAATTGGACACAAGTAACCATCACCGCTAACAATTAACCTCTTACTGTCTTCTGTGACCCCTGGCAGACGTTTATCAAACTCCCTTGGTAGTTCTTGATATCTGACGACGGATTTAAATCCACAATTAGCAATTTCTTCTGGGGTGAAACCTCTTTCCTCTAACTCAGCAATTAATTTTTCATCCTGGGGCAGACCGTCTAAAATTTCTGAGTAAAGCTTATGGCGTGAGCAATTGCTTAATGCTTTCTCTCGCTTCTGCTGGTGTTGCTCTTGGGCCTGCTGGTGTAGATAAGCTTTGCGCTGTTCCCATTCGCGCCGCCGTTCTTCTGTCCATTGTTCAGAATTATCAGGTTTGAATGTGGCTGTATGTCCATTGCTAGGTTTTACACATACATAGCCGTTGGCTTTTTCGCCTTTTCGGGTATCTGCCAGCCCGTGACAGAAAACTGTATCATCTGCAAAAACTCGGCAAGCTCCTGTGACGTTCTCACAGATGGGACAAGGATTATTTTTGTTCGTGGGAATTGGGCGACTACTAAGCATTTGTCACCCCCGGCGATGCCTTAACCTTGGCTTCAATTTGGAGAAGTACAGAAGCAACTTTACCGCTAAACCAGTGAAGCTCGACTAATCGCTGTAAGTAATCGCGCTCCGAAGAAGTGAGGCTAGCCGATCGCAGTAATTCAGCCGGTTCAGGGCAGGGACGTAAGGGAGAATCGCAACAGCCAGCCCTTAAATATCTGGTTTTAGTTCGACGATCGCACGTCACATTTAATCGAAATTCGCCACCGCAAAACTGACAATTTTCTCTCACGCTCCCACCTCCAAAGTTTGGAGATTAGCCAAGATGAAAATTGCTGTATCGCCTGTGTAGCCTGAGTTTTCGAGAATGCTTAGAGAGTCAGTGAGGCTATTACGGTGGATTTGCTTGGCTAGTTGTTCTCTAGTCGAGTTGTGCTGTAAGATAGTCCTCAAAGCCCCCTGTTTTCTGGCAAGATGAGCGAGGGGTTTTTGCATTTTTTTTGTGCGCTTTTTTGTGTCGTGAGCGCCTCCCCTTTCAAACGATTTACAACAATTTGCCGTGATTCAGCATATTAATATTGCCTGGAATTGTGGTAAATCGCGTGAGAACCAATAAGATAGTAATAACTAAAATTGGGCTTTCCGTCGGTTCTCGATGGGAGGCTTTTTCTTTGGCTTTTTGTATAAAAAGCTTTTTTAAGTTTACATCACCTTAATCTAGAGTGATTGCAAACCATTGCAGTTGTCAGGTTTTTTATAGATACAACGCATTTGTACAAGGTTTTTTTACATAAAATCCGTTACCTAGTAAGTTGCTATGCGGTGATTTGGGTCTGGGAAAATATCCAAAGAAAACTATGTTAACTTTTGCGATCGCCTTGATTTGACCCTGTGCTAAATCTCCCATGAGGTAGTTTTAAGCCCACTGCCACCATTGCGGGCGCCGCTAGTTTTGCGGATCAATCCGTGTTAGCTGTACCAAGATTGCCCCAAGTTGATTTAATGCCGCGTTAGTAGTTCGCTGATTCTCTAGAAAGTCTCGCTTAAGTTCTTCGTGACTATCGCGTAACTCCAAAAGAACATCGTCCAAAATTGCGCTACGACCTAAGACACGGGTAACGTTATCGGTTAACTCGGCGATCGCTTGGGTATTGGTGGCTTGTTGTTCAGCTACAGTAGCCAAAATTGACTCTATACGGTCAAGTCGGCTTGGTCGTTCTGGTGTATCTGTCATTTCCCTGCCTCAATCATCTTGGCGATCGCCTCCTTATCAAAGCAGTCTAAATAGCTAACCAATTCTCGAAATTGCTGATATTTCTCCTCAGCATAGTTATCTGGTGTAAAACCTAGAACTTCACAGAATTTCAAATAGTCAGCCCGCCAATGAAAATTATTGATAGCAGTAGTAAAATTTTCTGCGGTTTCTAGTGCTTCTGGGGATATCTCTGGTTCT
>NZ_DASQZC010000582.1:0-27314 GCF_035638895.1 Nostoc sp.
TTATTAATCCCAGAGGAAAAAGCATGATTGACTACGTTAACGCCCTGAAAACAAGTTGGTATATCTCCCCGCCTTGGGGTCAAACAATTCCGCCTGTTGAGGTCAATTTATTGGAAAGAGTTTACCTGAAAACCACGAGAAAATTTGGTTACTGTTCTGGTGTGCAATGGAAACATGAGTGTTGGCTTTATACAGTTATTTGTGGTGATGAAATTGTCCACGCCACAGAATATCAAATCATTGGGACTGGTGAATTAGAAACCCTCACTGTGCAAAAACCTGCTTTCGTTTTAGGGCAGAAAGTAATCCTATGTTCTTATGGTGATGACACAAAGCAACGGCTGATTTTAGGAGTTGTACTTGTAGATAAGTTTTGGTTTTACCTTGTCGAATTGGTATCGCCAACATTGGCTGAAACACCAACCATACTTAATCGCTTCTCATTGGTTGGTGAAAAAAGTTTGGTGCGCGTGAATGTCTAATTCTCTCTAATCAACAACGAAAAATTATCAGCCAACTAAAATTATGTCACAAATCGAAGTAGCCCAAATCATCGACCAAATAAAGCAAGAAATCACTGTTGACTCTAATGGACAAGGTAAGGCTAGTCTTCGTGCAACAGCAAGATTAGCTGGGGTTGATGCTGCTGGATTATTCAGAAGTCTCAAAACGGCTGTTGACAATTCTCACTCTAAAATGGTTGAAAAGCTTATCCGTAAAGGGTTTGAAGGTGTTGACATTTTAGGGTGGTCGCAGTCTGGTATCCCTGACGTAGCTGTTGCCGCAATACTTCACTATTACGGTTACGAAGCGGGGAAAAGATGCAGCGAACAAGCAAGATTAGCCTGTGAAGCATTTGAAAGTATCGGTGTTCGCGCGTGGATGCAAGACATTATGGGCTGGACAAAACCTGCTACTCAAACACAAGAACAACCCTCTACACCAGCCCTCCCCCCAGTTGAACAGCGATTGCATACTCTTGTTCTGGCAATGAAGACTTTAGCTGAGTTAACTGGTGGCAGACTCAACCCATACACCGAACAGCAATTTAAAGACTATGCCGCTAATCTGCTGACTGAACACAACAGAAAAATGTTGATTCCTTCAGAAGAACGCTGGCTTGGCGTGGTCAACTTTGCAGAGAGCGAACTGGGTAAAAAAGTCCCCCTGAGCGGCGCTCACTATCGCGGACACTTAGGGACATGGGTGAGAACATTTTACCCTCAGTTAGGCTCACGCCAAGAAACGCGATTGGTTAACGGCGTTCAACAGCCCATCTATGTCTACGCTTGCCATGATCCGGCTGTTGCGGCTGGGTTGACCAAAGCTATAGAAGGATTTTTCGCTCACCCTAGCCCTAGTGCAGCGCTAAAGCAGGCAGGCGCTTTCGCTAGCAAAAAGGAACCAGCGCTGGCTCAATGAAAGCGAACGCTTCCACCACAGAAACGTTCGCTAATTTAAAGATGCAAATTTTTGCTAAAGCATCAAATATCACCAATAACATTAAAAGTTTCTCTTTCATGCAGTCAAGCAATTAACAGTATTTTAAAATTATTTGTTACAAGGATGACTTCTATAGCAAATAATACACATCTTAGAAAGTGTAGTCACTTCAAGATTCCTAACAACCAAAATAAAAAGCGATTACCACTTTTATAAGTAACAATCGCCACACTAAAACACTCATTGCATCTCTAGGATAACAACAATGAAAGCCATAGTCACAGTAGTTGAAAAAATCACATCGGAAGCTCACATTGATATTCCTGACGGTTTAGCAGTAACAGCAATTAAGCAGCATATAACAGACCGCTATAACAGTGGCGAAATGCTAACTGAGATGAACATTTTCCACGTTGATTTTGAATCTATTAGCGCTCACATTGATTCAAAACCTTATATTACTTGGCATCAAGGCAACCCTTGTGATAACCGCCAGTATTACTTCTGCAAACTGGGAAGATTTACTTTGACTCTGTTAACTGACACAGAGCAAAATTTGACTCGTACAGAAGCTTATTTTGGGAATTTTAAGCAGCTTATTTACACATCGGAAAAAGAGATATCCAAAGAATTGGCAACAGCCGAACTCCAAAATTTCTTAAGTCGACTCGCTGTTGAACTTCAGACTTTAAGCCACATCGAATTTAGTGAGGATTTGGTATGACTGCCACACAATTGCTGATACCACAACCATATACAAGTGCATCTACAGCAGAAACTGTTGGTAGACATCCACTGAACTTTTATGAGTCTCCATCGTGGTTTACTACAGAATTACTGCGTTACGTTAGGTTGTCAGGTGTGATTGGTGAACCTTGTGTGGGGCATGGAGCGATCGCAACATTACTATCGGCGTGGCCCTACACCAAGCAAATGTGGACGAACGATATTGATCCACATAAAGCGGCTGATTACCAAATGGATGCAACACTATCCGAGTCATGGGCTAAATTTCCCGATTGTGACTGGATCTGCACTAACCCACCATACGCGGAATTTGCTGCACCAATTATCAAGAATGCCTACCAGAAAGCGCGTGTGGGTGTGGCTGCATTCCTATTAACTAGCTTTCTAGAACCCTGTGATGACCGAGCTGATTTCTTACAGCAGCACCCGCCGTCACTTGTTCTAATCATGCCGCGCTTCTGTTTTCGGAAAGACAAACGGGGTACTCGTTGGGCTACCGATAACATCACAATCTCGTGCTTTGTTTGGGATAAACGCGCAGCAGGGCAGCAAATTATTATTCGTCCCAAGTCGGCGATCGCTGGGTTTTACAAGAACCCTGAGCAGGCGATAACGCAAGAGCAGGCGATTGAGATAGTACGGGCGATGCCTACGGCGGCAAGCTACGCCAAAGGAGAATTATGCAACAGCTAACTTTATTTCCCGAATCTGCTTCTACTTTACCAGTTGCTTATTATCCAGAGTTTCTGAGCAAGGAAGAAGCTGACAAACTATATCAACATTGCCAAGAACTGCAATGGAAACAAAATCAAATCAGGATGCTGGGTAAAACTATTCCTGTTCCGCGCTTAGAGTGCATTTATGGCGATGAAGGCTGTGATTACCTTTACTCTAAGAGCGTTTTACTTAAACCCCTGCCTTGGACACAAGAACTTGCCCTGTTGCGTGACTTGATTACAACTGCCACTGGCTACAGCTTCCGCATTGTCATCGGCAATCAGTATAGAAGTGGACAGCATTCTATCGGCTGGCATAACGACAGTGAAGCTTCAATGGGGTTAAATCCAGCGATCGCCTCTGTCAGTCTGGGTTCAATGAGGAAATTCCAAATTAAGCCCATCGGGGGTAAGCCGACTGACTTTTGGCTGGAGCATGGGAGTCTGCTGGTGATGCTTCCGGGTTGTCAGAGTACTCATCTGCATCAAGTTCCGAAGACCAATAAGGTCGTTAGCACACGGATTAATCTAACTTTTCGACCGCATGTTGGGGGTAAAAGATGACCTCAAGTTATCGCTATTGCTGAGGTTTATATCCAAGATTATTAATATTCAAGGAGGATTCTATGGGATTTCGTAATGGTAAATCCTCTAAACAGTTTACTGCAATTCCCAACAGTTTAATTCGTGATCACAAAGTTACTGATTCAACATTTAGGTTAATTTCTTGGGTAGCTTCTCACGATGAAAACTTTGATATTAATTTTACGGTAATCGAAAAACATTTGGGGTACAAACGAGACAAAATCCGTAATGCTATCAAAAACGCTGAACAAAATGACTATTTAGTGAGAGTTCAAGAGAACAATCCGAACAATGGTAAGTTTGACTGGCAATATTACATTTTTACCAGCAAAGAAGACACAAAGTTATTTCGAGAAAATCATTCATCCATAGGTGGGTCATCCATAGGTGAGTCGTCCATAGGTGGGTTATCCATAGGTGGGTTATCCATAGGTGGATCATCCACCCCTCATATAGAAAAACAATTAGAAGAAAATAAATTAGAAGAAGAACACATACAAGAAGCACCCCCAACTCAGAACGCATTTCCCACTCAAGAATCGTGTGTGTGTGAAACTGAACAACTAAACCTTGAAAAACCAACTCCAGAAAAACCAAGTCTAGAAGAATCAGCCCCAGAAGAACCAACCCTACAACAACTCACTTCGCTGTCAAAAAATTCCAAGTCTTTGCAACAAACCGATAACCCCTCTTGTAGACCAATTATTGCGGCGGGGTCGTTCGAGAAATCCGAACAATCGAATAAGCCGCAACTAACCTGTCCCTACAAGACAGCCCGGAACGTGAAAGAACTGATTGATGCGTGGCTAACAGACCCGACTGCTATGAGCGATGATTGTGTGCCCCTGCTTGTTAGAGACTCAATCAAGTGGAATCGCTGGGTTTTACCTTGGCGCAGTGGAGAGCGAAAGCTGAATAACTTGTACCAGAATTTCAACCCCATAGTCGTGGATTTCCTGGCAAAAGAATTAGCCACGAAATCCAAACTCTCGGCACAACAGGAAATTACTCATGCTGTTGCAGTCATGAACACCTGGGAGAAAACCAAGGGTGGGTGGACAAATTTGAATCAGCGTTTAAGCCAAGCACTATTGCAAACAGAAAAACAGCCTCTACCTCAACTGCATACTGCTACGACAAAAAGACCAAAGGATACCACTAGCACCACGCTCGAAGATGCCTTGGCACAAGACCATAAGCGCCGTACTCTTGAGCAATCAAAACAAGAGCCATCTTTGGAGTATCAAAAAAGCCCACAAATGCTGGAACTTAAAGCGAAACTTCAAGCCAAAGCAAATGAGCCAAAAGTTCCGAGCAACACCAGACGATCTTCCACGAATTTGCGAGAAGTTGAAGCGCAGTTAAAATTAGCACTTGGAGCTTAATTATGCACTCTAATCAAGACAACGTACTTTCTTTTGCTCCTGACCGAAATCAAGTTAACTTACCACCTCAAAACATTGAAGCAGAAGAAGCGATTTTGGGCGGGATTATGCTTGACCCAGAAGCAATGACCAGAATCAGCGATATCCTTGTCAGTGAAGCCTTTTACATCAGTGCCCATAAAGATATTTATCAAGCCGCAGCCCAACTTCATGCTACATACCAACCCACAGATTTACTTTCAGTAACCGCATGGTTAGCTGACCACAATTTGCTCAATCGCATTGGTGGCAGAAACAAATTAGCAACTTTGGTAGACCGCACTGTGTCCGCCGTCAACATCGATGCTTTGGCTGATCTGGTGATGGAGAAATATCGACGGCGGCAGTTAATCAAAGCTGGGAACGAAGTTGTCAAACTCGGTTACGAAACAGAGACTGAACTACCACTTGTACTAAACCTTGCTGAGGCAGAAATCTTCACCGTTACTCAAAATCAAAGCGATGAACGCTGCAAGGTTTTCTCAGCACAAGACATGGGCATTGAACTTTTTCAAAAGCTGGAGATGGGCAATATGGCAGGGCAGAAGGTGGGTTGGTACGACCTCGAGTGCGATTCGTTTAGTCGAAACCTGAAAGGGAAGATGACTAGCTTTTGTTGAGTAACCAAACCTGGTAGAGTTCGCACTTTTAATCCTCAACAAATGACAATTCACTATCCATGTAGGTAAGGACATCTAGCCAAGCACCAAGCAAAGACAGCTAGAGGAAATAGAGGGAAGATTGAGGTATAAACTCAAATTATAACCTACTCCAAAATATACCAAGTCCTACTATCCTGGTGCGGGATTAAAAACACACAAACTACCATTTAACTGGTAGCCCCTACATTCAAGACTGACTATCAAAGATGTAAAGCGGGGGTGAAAGCGGTTAAAGACGGTAATAGCTGAAAGCGTCCACCGCAAGTAAGAGTCTATGGGCAGAACAAGCAAAGTGTCGTTTAACCATCGTTACGTACCACCAAGGGGAATAAGCTTGTAGACTCTGTTCTACCTCTTGGGTCAGAAATAGCTGGCAAGGATAGAGACTATCAGGTTTTCGAGACCGAGATAGCGCACCTCTTTAAATCCCGGTGGATAGACACGCCCTAACGACTTGATATGGATAGTGGAAACGAAATAACCTCTCGTGTGCTCCTGAAATAGATAACAGGAAGGTGTCAGCCATAAGCAACGAGAGAGAAGGATGGTTCAAAAAGCAAAAGCCCAACCCGAACTAACGGGTAACACCTGAAAAGGGATGGCATAACAGCCGGGATACGCTGACGTGAATCGCAGTGTGGGAAAGCTAGAGGTAACAGTAGCCATGAATAAGCCTAATTCGGATTCAGTAACGAATACCGAGGGATGGAAAACAATAAACTGGGTAAAAGCCGAGCGATATGTTTTTAAGTTGCAAAAACGCATCTATGCTGCTTCCCGTCGTGATGATGTCAAGCGAGTCCGCAAACTCCAAAAGACGTTGATGAGGTCTTGGTCTAATAAAGTATTAGCGGTACGCAGGGTAACAGTTGAAAACCAGGGTAAAAAAACGGCAGGAGTGGACGGAGTTAAATTACTGCCCCCACAGGCACGTTTACAACTGGTAAGGGAGTTAAAACTTACTGGCAAATCCAAACCTACCCGTAGAGTCTGGATTCATAAACCAGGAAGTGAGGAAAAACGCCCATTAGGAATACCCATCATGTAAGACCGCGCATTACAAGGTGTAGTAAAAGCTGCACTGGAGCCAGAATGGGAGGCGGTATTTGAACCAAATTCCTATGGCTTCAGACCAGGAAGGTCATGCCACGATGCAATCAAGCAGATTAAAGTCTGTATACAACAAAAGGCAAAGTTCGTACTTGATGCCGACATAGCCAAGTGTTTCGATTGCATCAACCATGAAACATTGCTTCAAAAGTTAAAAACAAAAGGAAAAGTCAGGCAACAAATAAAATCTTGGCTGAAATCTGGAGTTGTAGACGCAGGAGCATTTACTGCCACATCTGAGGGTACGCCACAAGGTGGGGTAATTTCACTACTACTTGCGAACATAGCCCTCCACGGCATAGAAGAAAAGATAAAACAAGAATTTCCAAGAATGTCTTATACAGGAAGGGAAACTTGGTTTCACAAAAGGGGATTTGCATTTCAATCTCCTAACATCGTCCGTTACGCGGACGATTTTGTGATACTCCATGAAGATATAGCCGTCGTCCAAAGATGCCGAGAAATTATCTCGGAATGGCTAAGTGGCATAGGACTTAAGTTGAAGCTAGAAAAAACACGTTTAGCCCATACACTTAATCCAGAATTAAGTGAAGATGGCTTCGCTGGATTTGACTTTCTCGGTCATCATATCCAGCAATATCCTGCTGGAAAATACCGAAGCATAAAATCTGAAGGCAAGGCACTAGGTTTCAACACCCTCATCACTCCATCCAAGAAGTCAAGTAAGGTTCACCTTGAGGAAGTTGGAAGAATCATCACAAAACATAGGTCTTCGCCCCAAGCGGCTCTTATAAAAAACCTCAACCCTGTCATAAGGGGATGGTCTTCTTTTTATTCAAACTTCGACGCGAAAACGGTTGGAGAATTATCAAAACAAGACTACCTTACATACCTGAAACTTCGACGATGGGCAAAACGCCGTTGTGGAAACAGTAAAGATGGTCATGATAAATACTGGACTTCCATAAATGGCGATAACTGGGTATTCGCAGCCAAGGAAGGGAAAGCGAACCCCCTCCGGTTACTAAAACATAGTGAGACAAGTTGCAGTAGCACAAGCTATGTGAAAGTTAAAGGTGATAAAAGCCCTTACGATGGCGACACAGTTTATTGGAGTTCAAGACTAGGGATACACCCCGAAATGCCTAATCGTAAAGCTAAGTTGTTAAAACTTCAAAAGGGTAAATGTCCTTGGTGTGGATTAAGCTTCCAAGATTGGGATGTAATAGAAGAAGACCATATCATCCCTAAAGCTCTTAGCGGGAGGGATGAGTACAAAAACCTGCAACTATTACATCGGCATTGTCACGACGAAAAGACCTCGCTTGATCTAAAAGAAATACGCAAGAAAGACCACTCAAAATTCCTAGAAAAACTTTCTCAATTCTGGGATGAATTTGACTGGGAATGGATAAATGACATTCCATCTTTCATAGGTATTAAGGTTAGGAAGTCCGAAATGACAAATGGATAACACACTGAGTAGCCGTGTGCGGTGAAAGTCGCAAGCACGGTTTCGGATGGGAGGGGTGATGCAGTAATGCACACCTCGACCCTAACAAATATCACTGGTGGCATTTATCCCAGCAGTTTAGTTGTAATAGCTGCTGAATCTCACATGGGCAAAACTCACTTCATGATTTCTTACGCTTACGAAATCATGACCAAACTTGGAAAACCAGTTCTGTACGTGACTCCAGAAATGGACAAGAATCAACTCAATGCCCGAATGCTGGCCCGAATTACAGGGGTAGACGCTTCTATGATTCAAACCAACACTCAGCACTACTGGGAACCAATAGCACAAGGCATAGGACAAATGGTGGAACTGCCTTGGAAGGTTTATGAACATTCATCCCCTACAAGCGCAATGATTGCAAGTGCAGTACGCCGTGCTATTGCTGAGTTTGGTGGTTCTATTGGTGCTGTTTTTATTGATTACTTGCAGCAGATTCCTCTGGAGTCCGGCGGAAATATGGCTTTTGAAGTCGGCAAGATCACCCGTCAGATTCGGGACATTGCCAAGTCTCACAAAATCCCCGTTTTCTTGGGCTGTCAAATCAATCGGGGCAATCAAACAACGGCTGACAAACGCCCCAATCGTCATCTGTTGCGTAACTCTGGTGAAATCTTCGAGGTTTGTGACCAGTTGATTATGCTTTACCGCGATGCTGTGTATACGAAAGACCCCAGCGATCGCACTATCGAGTTGATTGTTGAGAAAAACAGGCTTTACGGTAAGCTCGGCACTGCGACGATGTTGTGCGATTTATCAACATCGAAGTTTTTGAACTTGGCCAGGTAAATTTGGTACATTCTCTCAATTGGGCACTGATAGATGTATTTCTTACGCTTTCGTAAAAAATAAAGTTAATATTGCCCCTGTTAAATCTACATTCATTAATTTAAGGAGACAAGTACATTGAAACCAGTAACAATTATTAACTCTGGATGGAGCAAAAGCTTGCACCGGGAAGGATTATCTTTAGACCAGATGCAAGCGTTTGATTTAATCCATGACTGGTATGGTTCTAACCCTGATATGCCGTTTGTATTGCGTGGTTATGCAGGTACAGGAAAAACATTTTTAGTACAGCGAGTAATTCAATCTTTTCAGAATTGTTTCAAAACACGAGACTTAGATAAAAATAAAAATGTTGGTTTAAGAGTTGCTTTGTGCGCTCCAACGCATAAAGCAAGACATGTATTGGATGCAATGGCTCAACAGGCAAATCTTACTGTACATATCTCAACTCTTCACAGCTTACTTCATGTTATGCCTGGAGGAGAATATGATGAAAATGGAAAGCAGCGACTTAAACCAAATACTTACTCTAGAGAGCCTTATTATCACGAATTTGACTTAGTAATAGTTGATGAAGCTTCCATGTTAGGGCAAGAACTTTTTAAGTTAATTCCTTCGCGGATTCCTACTATTTTTATGGGAGATCCAGCACAATTGCCACCTATTGAAGATAATGTTGATTCTTCGCCAATCTTTCATTTGCCTTTGGGAATGGAATTAACGCAAGTCATGAGATACGAAGGGGCAATCGCTACTTATGTAACTGCACTCCGCCAAAATTTAAATTCTCAATTTCCACCACGATTACAGAGTGAGGGGAATATTGAGAAAATGCAATTTGATACTTGGATAGCAGCAGCTATCGATGCTTATAAATTTTCTCGCTCCTCAGCCAAGATTTTGGCATGGACTAATAATCAAGTTAACAATCTGAATCAGCAAATTCGAGCTGCACTTTATCCGGGTGCTGAACCAATAGAGATTGGAGAAATTCTCTTTGCGAAAGAACCTATTTTCTTAAATGCCGACTCTGGGGAACAAAAAGAAATTTTTATGCATTCCTGTGCTGAATGCGAAGTAAGAGATTTTAAAGAATACTCTGGTAGTAGGCATCATCTAGTGCATAGTCCGTTTAAAACTTATCGGATTCAAATCAAGAATGATCTGGGTAAAGAAGCATCCCTATCCATAATTCACCCTGATTCTTGGGATTTAATTAAATATGCAGTAAATAATGCTAAGAAAGAAATCTTTCAGCTAACTGCAAATCAAAGAAGCTATGCTTGGCGAGAATATTACGAGTTTTTAGAGACTTACAATTTATTAGTAAAAGGCAGTTTGATGAATCGATTGCAATACGGTTATGCAATTACTGTACATCAATCTCAAGGAGGAACATTTACTAATTGCTTTGTTGATACATCAAATATTTTTGGCTGCCGAGATAATCTGATGCGTAATAAGTTATTGTATGTTGCTTATAGTCGGGCTTCGCAACAACTTTACTGCTATAGTAAGTGGTAAGATTAAAAATTTTATCCAAATTCTTAATTAGCATACATTCTCATGTCTAAACACCTCATTAGGAACATGAGAATGAGACTGCCTTTATTTCTAAAAAGCACTTTTCTTTCATTTTCAGGCTAATAGTTATCAAATTAACTATTACATTACTACGAAAATATCAGAATTCCAATTTAAATAATTAGATTTATTTTTTGGAGCATCCACATGAAAGCGCTATCCGTCCGTCAGCCTTGGGCATGGGCAATCATTTATGCTCTTAAAGACATCGAAAACCGAGGCTGGCCTATCAATTATCGCGGCGACATTCTGATTCACGCTGCAAAAACCTGTACCAAAAAAGAGTACCAGGTAGCGAGAGAATTTTGCCAAGGGATGGGGGTAGTAATCCCAGAATTAATCTCTCTACGTCGCGGCCAAGTTATTGGCATTGTCACAATAGTTGATTGCAAGTTTTCACGAGTTGCATCTGGTTGGGGAATACCTGAGCAGTACCACTGGAAGCTGGAGAATCCACGCGAGATTACACCAATTCCCTACATTGGGCGGTTGGGAATTTTTGAAGTGCCTGATGAATTGGTCAGGAGTGCGATCGCAAAAATTTTCGGTCTACTGAATTTTTTTACTTCACTGAGGGCTGAAAACTCAGTTTCAAGCGTTTGCGGAGGGTCTCGTAGAGAACAAGTCAAAGCCGTGAGGAAGACTGCCGTTTTGCCGCGCCTGTGCCAAATCCTGAAAAATGGTCAGGACGGGCGGCTACTGTAGCGCGGTCAAATGTGCGATCCCTGAGTTTAAACCAGTTGAATGTCTAGATTAGTTTGGAAACCAGTAGGCTTATTTTCAAGAATGGCGAATCTGGATTCTTGGAAGAACAAAGAACCATTTTCAGGATTATAACTAAAGTCACTGGTGGAAATAGCACCAAACCCTACTTGAGAAATTTGGATTTTGTCACCTTCAACAGCTTTGAAATCTTTGATAATATCAACACCCTCTAATACGTTGGTAAAAACAAATTTATCTGCACCTAGCCCACCGGTGAGAGTATCTGTACCTAATCCACCAGTGAGTGTATCGTTTCCTCTCTTACCAGAAAGTGTATCGTTCCCGCCATTACCAAATAATAGATTATTTTGCCTATCTCCAACAATCGTGTCACTTTGATTTGTACCTTTGATATTATCAAAGTTTATAAATGTGAACTGAGCTGTATTTCCGCTAGGAAGATTATTAACTACGAAACTTTGAGTTTCAAGGTTAGCGTTGACTGATGCATCTCCAATTATAAAGGGCGCTGAAGGAGCAATTGAGGCATCTATAGTGTTATTTGCAACGCTAGCATCAACAACAAGATTTTCAAAATTACCAAGTAAATCTCTACCTAGTCCACCACCTTTTTGAAAAGTTCCATCAATGAAGATGGTAGAGCTTATACCTATTTTGCTGTAATCAGCCGTATCAGTACCATCTCCACCATTTAAGGTATCATTGCCTGCACTACCTCTAATAATGTCATTGCCGCCACTACCAGATAATTGATTATCAACAGCATCACCAGTAATAGTGTCCTTTTGATTTGTACCAGTCACATTAACAAAATTTTTCACCTTAACTGTAATTCGCGTTGAACCCCCAACTCTGATTTCTAGCCTTTCTTTAGATAAGTCAGCAACTATTGATGCACTGGTGTTATTAGTAGTAGCATCAATACTGTTAGCTTGTCCCGTTGCACCGATCAGGGTTTCAACTACATCATTAAATGTGTCAGTTCCAATTACACCTTTTTGCAAACCTGCTGGTTGAATTATTACAGGTTGTCCTAAGTCACTGTAATCAACAATATCGTTACCATTTCCACCAGTAATGGTATCATCGCCTGCACTAGCGATAATTCTGTCATTCCCAGCAGTTCCGATTAAAATATCGTCCTCATCAGTACCTATAATTGTTGCCATAATCTTGCTTTACCTGTTTTTGAGTAACTGCTGTATAATAACCTGTTATCGGCTGTATTTTTTCTGAAAAATGTTGCAGAATATAGTTATTAACTAAGATTTCCTCGCAGACATTCTGCTCCTAGAGCGACCACAACGTATGCAGAAACTCACGCGTTGCAGCGAATTCGAGGCACAATCCGGGGTTTGATTTCTTGCTCTGCTGTTGGAATGATGATCCGGCGTTGCAGATTATCGTTAAAAAGCTGCTGGCGAAGTATCCGCAGTGGGGGATTGCGATTGTGGATGGGGTGTTAGTTGATTGGGAGGGGTAGCGATTGCTCAATATAGCCGTGCCTTTCTGACTCCTGAATTCTTCAAAAAATAGCTACATGTTTACAAAAGTTAAGTAGGAAAAGTAGGTTTAGTAGGATCTTTTGTACTAACCCTTGATTATGCTGTTGATAAGCTGTAAATTGAGGCTTATTAAATAATGAATATCGGTAATTGCATATTTTTAAAACAAATCACAGCATTAATTTAGTGGAAACAGCAACCGTGATATCTATTAATAAGTACATTGTCAAATATTGTTTCTTAATTTTATCTGAATAACTTCATTTTGAATGTGATTCTATAAATTGGTACTCGCATAACACGCAAGTATAAATTTGTTTATCACGTCGATGCCTATTCTTACGAATATGGGTGAATGGGTGAGATGCACAATGAGACAGTTAATCGCTTAATTAGGCAACACCAAAATGAAAAGAATGAAATTATTTTTTTAATAAAAAATCCATTATGACTCAGAATGTGCCATATTTTAAACCGCAAACTTCAAAAGGAACTACCGATCTTGAAAGTGCAGACAATGGTAAAGGATCAGAACCTATAGCCATTATCGGTATAGGCTGCCGTTTTCCAGGCAATGCTAATAGCCCAGAAGCTTTCTGGAAAATGCTGCTTTCGGGCGTGGATGCTATTACCGAGATCCCGGAGTCGCGCTGGAACGTAAACAATTTTTACGACCCAGATATAACGAAACCGGGCAAAATACGAACTCGCTGGGGCGGCTTTGTAGATAAAGTAGATGAATTTGATGCTCAATTTTTCGGTATTTCTCCTCGAGAAGCCTCACGCATAGACCCACAGCAACGACTGATGTTGGAGTTAGCCTGGGAAGCACTGGAGGATGGGGGACAGATGCCAGAACGCCTTGCTGACTCAAAGACAGGGGTGTTTATTGGAATATCAGGCAGTGATTACTCCAACATCCAGCATAGAGATCGCGACTCCAGTAATGCTTACACAAACTTGGGCAGCGTCAACTGTATCACAGCCAATCGAATTTCCTACGTATTTGACTTCAAAGGCCCAAGCATGACTGTTGACACAGCTTGCTCTTCATCGCTGGTTGCAGTCCATCTTGCTTGTCAAAGTATCTGGAATGGAGAGTCTGCGCTGGCAATAGCGGGAGGCGTGAATGCGATACTTGAACCAGAAGCAACCATAGGATTTTCTAAAGCATCCATGCTCTCTCCCGATGGGCGTTGCTTTAGCTTTGATGCGCGAGCTAATGGTTATGTCCGCGCTGAGGGAGGCGGTATTGTTGTTTTGAAGCCTTTATCTCAAGCGCAAGCAGATAGAGACCCGATTTATGCTGTTATTCGAGGTAGCGCAGTCAACCAGGACGGTCAAACTAATGGCATCACGGTTCCTAACGGACAGTCGCAAGAAGCAGTACTCCAAGAAGCCTGCCTGAAGGCGGGGATATCGTCACAACAAATACAGTATGTTGAGGCTCACGGTACAGGCACACCTGTAGGTGATCCGATAGAAGCGATCGCTCTAGGAAACGTAGTGGGTAAAAATCGCCCTCTGGGAAACTATTGCACAGTTGGTTCAGTTAAAACCAACATTGGACATTTGGAAACAGCATCGGGAATTGCTGGACTCATCAAAGTCGCGCTGGCTCTCAAGCACCATAAGATTCCACCAAATCTGCATTTTCAGACACCGAATCCTAAAATCCCTTTTGAGGAATTAGGGTTACGGGTGCCTACTACTCTTGAGCCTTGGCGAAACGAAAATGGTTCGCGCATCGCCGGCGTAAATTCCTTTGGGTTTGGGGGAACGAATGCCCATGTGCTTTTATCAGGATTAGCAACGGATGCTGTAACGGATATAGCCCATGAGAAACGCGGTTCTGTTTCGGTGCTATTACCCCTATCAGCAAAAAGTCCTTCCGGACTTTTTGCTGTAGCGCGAGCAACCCATGAGTTTTTAACCGCTCTTGAAGAGGGCGCTGATGTTTCATTGACAGACATCTGCTACACTGCCAGTAATCGCCGAGGTCATCACGATCATAGGTTGGCGCTGGTGGCTCATACCAAAGAAAATCTGCTAGAAAATCTGGAAGCATTTCTGGCGGGAGAAAATCGTCCAAATATGTGTTCGCGTTCCTTAGTTCCAGGTTTTGAACCGAAACTGGCTTTTGTTTTCTCCGGTATGGGGCCGCAATGGTGGGCAATGGGACGGACTCTTTTAGAGTCAGAACCCGTATTTCGGGAAGTGATCGAACAGTGCGATGCAAAGCTGCGGCAATATGCTGATTGGTCATTGTTAGAAGAACTGACAGCATCAGAAGAGATTTCCCGGATCAACTCTACCCAACTCGCTCAGTGTTCCACCTTTGCCGTGCAAATCGCTTTAGCTGCCTTGTGGCGTTCTTGGGGGATTACGCCCCAAGCGATCACGGGTCATAGTGTTGGCGAAGTCTCAGCCGCCTACGTTGCCGGAGTTCTGAGCTTAGAAGACGCCATCCGGGTGATTTTCCATCGCAGCCGCACTCAAGCATCGGTGGCGGGCTTTGGGAAAATGCTGGCTGTTGAGCTATCTCAAAAGGAAGCCGAGCGCTTATTAGCACAATTAGCATACGAGAGTTGCGTTTCTATTGCAGCTGTTAACAGTCCTAACGCCGTCACCTTGGCTGGGGAAAGCGTTGCTTTGTCAGAAATTGCCAAATATTTAGAGCAAAAACAAATTTTCTGTCGCTTCCTGCAAGTTGATGTGCCTTATCATAGTCATTTCATGGAGCCATTAAAAGCAGAACTGGCACAATCATTGCAAGGAATCAAGCCTCAAACAGCCACTATTCCCTTGTTTTCTACCGTTACTAGCAAGCAGGTAGAAGGTTCAGAGTTGGATGGCCTCTACTGGGGTCTGAACATGAGGGAGCCAGTGCTTTTTGCCGCAGCGATCACAAAAATGATTCAAGCTGGTTATAACACCTTCCTTGAAATAAGCGCTCATCCAGTTCTCGCTAATTCAATTTCTGAGTGTCTGGCTGTAGCTGAGGTATCTGGAACAGTACTTCCAACTCTGCGGCGTAAAGAACCGGAACGCCCTATGATGCTCTCGTCATTTGGCAAGCTCTACACCTTGGGATACCCGATTGATTGGTACCATCTCTATCCGCAGCAAGGGCGTTTCGTACGTTTGCCTTCTTATCCCTGGCAGCGAGAGCGTTATTGGCACGAGTCTGAAGAATTTATGGGAGTGCGAATTGGAACAATCCCCCATCGCTTAATGTTGGGGCAACAAGTCCACCCACTTTTAGGAAGCCGTCTGAAATCCGCTCAACCAATGTGGGATGCAGAGATTGACAAGCAACGCTTCAGTTATCTGAATGACCATTGTGTTCAAGGGGTTGTGGTTTATCCTGGAGCAGCTTATGTGGAAATGGCTTTGGCTGCTGCTAAAGAAACGTTCAAAGAGGAAGCTTATATTCTAGAGGAAATTGAATTTCAAAAAGCTCTCTTCTTACCAGAAAGTAGTGCGTCAACACTTCAGTTAAGTCTGGAGCCAAACCAAACATCCTTCGAGATTAACAGCAATGTCAAAGGTGCCCAATCGGAGTGGGTTCGACACGCGACGGGTAAGCTAACTCGCGTCCAAAATGGCTTTGTCTCTAAACAGGTTATGCTGGATGAAATTAAGAGCCGTTGTCCCAACGAAATTTTTAAGAACGATCTATATCGGCAATTCCAGGAAATAGGACTCGAATATGGTGCTTGTTTTCAAGGAATCAAGCAGCTTTGGAGAGGCGATAGCGAAGCGCTGGCTCATATCTACGTCAGTAATGCTTTACAAACAGAAGTTAGAGAGTACCAATTGCATCCGGCTATCCTTGATGCTTGTTTTCAGGTGTCGATCGCCACTGTAGATTCTGTTAAACAGACTTACCTGCCAGTGCAGATAGATCAGGTAAAAGTTTACGATCGCCCAGGGCTGCAAATGTGGAGCTATGCCCGCCTGATCGAGCAAACCGCCACCCGTTTCAAAGGAAACATTCAATTAATAGATGATGCAGGAAACGTACTGGTAGAAATTCTCGGACTTGTCTGCCAGTCCCTAGAGAACAAGCAAGAAAGTTCAGAGAAAGTGGATTACCTCTACGAATACCAATGGGAGATGAAGGCACGTCCAACTGAAGAGTTAGTTCGCCCCACTCCTGATTATCTGCCCTCCCCAACACAAATCGCCTTTGACCTACAATCAGAAGTAGCTCGGTTGAGCGTGCAATTAGGAAGGAAGCAGTTCTACGAGCAAGCAAAACCACAAACTGATGCTTTGTGTGCTGCTTACGTTATTAAAGCTTTTGAGCAACTTGGGTGGGAGCCGAAATTACTTACTCGCATAAGCGAGGAAACTCTTGCAGAACAGTTAGGTGTGGTGTCCGAGCATCGACAACTTTTTGGTCGGTTATTGGAAATTCTGGCTGAAGAAGGTGTGCTGCGTCGCTTCGGTGACCAGTGGGAAGTTTGCCGCATACCATCCGTAAAAGAGCCTATTGAAACTTGGAAAGCAGCTTTAGCTCAATTTAGCGGTTATCAAGCAGAACTGATGTTGTTAGGGCGCTGCGGTCAGAACTTGGCTTTGGTATTGCAAGGAGAGGTTGAGCCACTAGAAATCATTTTCCCTAAAGGTTCTCTGAACACATCAGAACATTTTTACCAAGATTCACCTAGTAATCGGATCTCTAACCTGCTGGTTCAAAAAGCGATCGCCATTGCATTGGAGGGTTTACCAGAAGGGCGAACAGTGCGGATTTTAGAAATTGGCGCAGGTACAGGTTCGCTGACATCCTATGTCCTTCCAAAGCTGACGCCACGTCGGACGGAATATATATTTACTGACATTTCCCGACAGTTTACCAGCGCTGCCGAGCAGAAGTTTCACGATTATCCCTTCGTTGAGTACCAAATTTTGGATATTGAAGCGGATATAGTCGCGCAAGGATTCCAGCCGCATTCTTTCGATCTGATTCTGGCATCGGACGCACTGCACGCCACCCGTGACCTGCGTCAGACCTTGGAAAATGTCAAACAGCTTCTCGCTTCCGGAGGATTGCTGGTTTTGCTGGAGGTGACAATCCGTGACCGATTATTGGATCTAGTATTTGGATTGCTTAAGGGCTGGTGGTTATTTACTGATGTGCAACTGCGGCAATCGCACCCTTTGCTTTCCGAGGCTCAGTGGCGAGATTTGCTCAAAGATGTCGGGTTTGGGGAAGTTGCTAGCATTGCAGATACACCAGAAACAGATAAGTCTATACACCCCGTTATTCTGGCTACTGGCCCAAAGCTTGGACAAGAAGTTCAGCCCGAATCAGTAGTTCCTCTCAAGCCTGAAAATTCAGGAACTTGGTTAATTTTTGCTGACAATTCTGGAGTTGGGCAACAGCTAGCAGAACAACTCAAACAACGCCAGGAAATCCCAATTCTGATAGAACCTGCAACTGTTTTCCAGCGCCTTGATGCAAGTAATTTCCAAATCCGCCCGGAACACGCAGAAGATATGCAGCAACTCCTGGAAGTTGTTGGTGCAAATCAGCCCGTCTGTCGCGGCGTAGTTTACCTCTGGAGTCTAAACACACCTCCAAGTGAGAAAATGACAGCAGCTACCCTAGAATCAACTTTAACAAACAGTTGTTTGGGCGTACTGCATTTGCTTGGAGCGTTGGCTAAAGTCAATTGGCAGCATTCCCTGCGTCTATTTTTGGTGACTCACTCTACCCAGACAGTAGGAGGTTTGAAATCCCTCTCGGTTGTCCAATCTCCTTTGTGGGGTTTGGGCCGAGTGATTAACAACGAACATCCCAATCTTCGCTGCACTCGGGTGGATTTGAGTCTTGCCATTACCCCAGAGGAGATTCAGTCTCTCATAGAAGAGTTGCTGGCAGACGACAAAGAAGATGAAATCGCCTTGCGGGGTAAGGAGCGCTATGTAAATCGGTTAATACGGCTATCGCCAGCAGATTTCATTCCAAAATCAAAATCTCTTGCCCAAAATCAAGAACCCTTCCGTTTAGAAATCTCTGCACCAGGAGTGTTGGACAACCTGAAACTGCGGGCAATGACGCTCTCAAAACCAGAACCGGGAGAGGTTGAAATTCAAGTTTGCGCCACAGGTTTGAACTTCAAGGATGTCATGGCAGCAATGGGGATGCTATCAGACGAAGCTTTAGAAAGGGGTTACTCAGGGCGATCGCTTGGCATAGAGTGTGCTGGAATCATTACCGCAATAGGCTCTGGCGTTGAAGAGTTTAAGATAGGTGATGAAGTCATTGCTTGTGCACCTCACAGCTTTAGCACACATACAACGACAGATGCCCGCGCTGTAGTGCATAAGCCCACGTATATTAGTTTTGAGGAAGCCGCTACAATCCCCACTACTTTTCTGACTGCTTACTACGCCCTGCATTACCTGGCGCGAATCAATCAAGGAGAGCGCGTTCTGATTCATGCGGGGGCAGGCGGTGTGGGTCTTGCTGCTATCCAAATTGCTCAGAGAGTGGGTGCAGAGATTTTCGCAACGGCAGGTAGCCCAGAAAAACGGGAATTTCTGCGATCGCTCGGTGTTCACCATGTGATGGATTCTCGCTCCACGGCGTTTGCGGATGAGATAATGCAACTCACAAAGGGCAAAGGGGTGGATATCGTCCTCAACTCTTTGGCGGGAGATGCCATTCCTAAGAGTATCTCTGTGCTAGCAGCCTACGGACGTTTTCTCGAAATAGGCAAACAAGATATTTACGGAAACAGCAAGCTGGGGCTGCGACCTTTTCGGAATAATTTGTCGTTTTTCGCTGTGGATGTGGATCGGCTGTTACGCGATCGCCCAGATTTTACTGGCTCTTTATTCCGTGAAGTCATGCAATATTTTGAGGCGAAAACCTTTAACCCGCTTCCCCACAGAGTCTTCCCAATATCGAGGGTGGTAAGCGCCTTCCGCTACATGGCGCAAGCGAAGCACATCGGCAAGATTGTCGTATCGTTGCAAGACCCGGATGTAACGGTAGCTCCCTTATCTGAAGAAACAGTCACTTTTCGCGCTGACGGAACCTACCTTATTACCGGTGGACTAGGTGGGTTTGGTTTAGCAGTGGCTCAGTGGTTGGTGAAAGGCGGTGCGCGGCACTTAGTGCTGATGGGTCGCAGTGGTGCTTCTTCGTCAGCAGCAAAGGAAGCCGTAAAAACATTGGAGTCAGCAGGCGCAAGCGTGGTAGTCGCTAAAACAGACGTATCACAAGAGGAAGAAGTGAAGAGCGTTCTGGCAGACATTAGTCAGTCTATGCCGCCCTTGTTCGGCATTATCCACACAGCAATGGTTCTGGACGATGCTCCCCTACTGAATCTCAACCAAGAGCGGTTAGCGAAAGCGATCGCACCCAAAGTCATTGGAGCTTGGAACTTACATACCCACACCTTGAATGCACCCTTGGATTTCTTCGTGTCATTTTCCTCCTTTAGTTCCATGATTGGAAATGCAGGACAGGGGAATTACGTAGCTGCCAATGCTTTTCTTGATGCGCTGGCACACTACCGACGCGCTTTAGGACTGCCAGCCTTAACAGTCAACTGGGGTGCGATCGCAGATGTTGGTTATGTCGCTAAGAATAGCGTGGTAGGTCAGTATCTAGAGCAGATTGGATTAAAACCCTTGTCGTCGCAGCAAGCGCTTTATATGCTAGGTAAATTGCTCCAACAACAGGCAGTCCAGGCCGGGGTAGCGCCTGTAAACTGGCAAGGGTGGGGCAAAACTCATGCGGCTGGGTCATTGCCGAGATTGTCTCATTTAGTCAACGAAAAAGCAGATTTAGAAAAGGCGGACGACCACAACATCTTTAGAGATTCCCTCCGTAACGCTCTTTTAGCTGCGTCCCCGGAAGAAGCACAGGATCTTTTAGAGTCTTATATCAGCGAACAAGTAGCGCGGGTATTGGGAACTTCTGCCGCAAAGTTGAATATCAAGCAACCTTTGACCAATCTGGGGCTTGATTCTTTGATGGCAGTCGAGCTGAGTAATCGGCTTAAGAAAGAGCTGGGTGTGGAAGTGCCTACTATGAAACTCCTTGGGGGTGCAAACATTGCTCAACTAGCAGCAGAGCAACTTGGGCAACTAATCCCTGCCAAATCCACGAGTGCAACGATTTCCAATTCTGAAATACACTCGCGCCCCTCAGTTACGGCACCGACAAGCGATTGGGTCGTCTGTCATGCACCTCGTCCAAATGCCCGTCTGCGCTTGTTCTGCTTCCCGTATGCTGGGGGAACTTCTTCTGTATTTCTTCCTTGGTCAGATGAGTTAGCGCCAGAAATCGAAGTTTGTACCATCCAGATATCTCAGCAAATAGACCATGCAACTGAAAAGCCATTCGAGCAGATTGCTCCAGTAGCACAAAAGGTTACACAAGTTTTACTTCCTTATCTGGATAAGCCCTTCGCCTTCTACGGTCACAGTATAGGCGCAACGATTGGTTTTGAAACTGCTCGTCAACTGCGCCGAGAACATGGTTTAAGCCCAGTTCATTTGTTCGTTAGTGCTTTTCGCGCCCCCCAGTTACCGCACTCACACTCGTCTATCGCTCAGATGCTCGACTCTGAGTTAATTGAACAAAGATCTATTCTGGGCATACCGGAATTAGTTCAAGAAAATGCTGAACGCGTACAGTCATTACTACCTGTTGTAAAGGCAGGAGTTTTGATGTCGGAAAACTATATCTACTTAGAGGAGGAACTACTAGATTGCCCCATTTCCGCGTTCGGAGGCGTGCAAGATAAAACTATAACCAAAGACCACCTCTTGGCTTGGCGCAAGCAGACTCGTAGCGCTTTCAATCTGAAAATGTTAAGCGGCAATCATTCATTCGTACACAGCGATCGACAATTGCTTTTGCAAGCAATATCTGAGGAGCTTGCACCACTTCTGAGTTTGCTTGTCAAGTAGTTGGCAAAAGACTGTTTCCAAAAAGAGTCATAGGAGAATGGTGTACGAGTTCTTTCTCTCACATTTTTAGACTAAAGGATTACCTTGTAAAAACCACAAATATACACATGACAACCATTAGTATTCCATTTAAACTAAATTTTGAGGAGATTGGCGAGCATTTCTTAAACAAAGATGCTATCAGTCAAATCAACTCAATATTTGCAGAGCATGGGGCTGTTTTACTGCGGGGTTTCCCTTTGAAAACTGTTGAGGATTGTGCAGATGTCGCAGCGCAGTTAATCACTACCCCAACGAATTACCTGGGTGGCACTGGAGTTCGCCAGCCAGTGAAAGGCTCAGTATACACTTCAAGTGAATTTCCTCCAGCAATCTACCTTCCTATTCACAATGAAATGGCGTATTCTGATAACTTTCCTGAACGAATACTTTTTTTCTGTTTAGAAACAGCAGAGGTAGGAGGACAGACGCCAATCTGCGACTGTCGGCGTGTTTTGCAACGATTACCAAATGAACTTGTGGATGCCATACGTACTCACGGCGTCCGCTATATCCAACGCTTACCAAAAGAAAGCGAAGGTTTCTTAAGAGGTTGGAGTGAAACTTTCAACACTGAAAATACCCGTATTGCCGAAGAAAGTTCCAAGGCAATGGGTTGGAACTGTACTTGGGAAAGTGGGGGCGAGATGATGGTGATGACTTCCACAAGAGTTGGTATTCGTCGCCATCGGCATACAGGAGAAGAGGTTTGGTTTAATCAAATTACTGGCTATCACTCCTCAAGAAATGAACACATACTGCGAATTACGCCACAGGAATTTTTTGGTGATTTAGTAGCATCTCTTAAGTCAGATAAGATGAGAGCATCTCCAATCTTTAGGTTTATAGTAGGAGCTTCTAGCCCATTACTACTAAAATTAGGGAGCAAGATGTTCCCAATACTTATATTTTTGCAAAAGTGGTATACTCCCGGTAAGATTTCTGTGAATTGTACCCTTGGTAATGGTACTCCTTTTACACGAAAGGATATTGAGGCAATATGGGATGCTGTTATGGCTGAAACTATTGTTTTCAACTGGCAGCAAGGAGATATTTTGTTTCTAGATAACTTACGATTTGCACATGGACGCAAGCCGTTTCGGGGTAAGCGGCAAATGCTCCTAAGTTTAGGCTCCTAAGTCATATGTGTGCTCGTAGGCAAGCGCCAGTACCTTTGTGCTATGGCGTACTTGCCCGCCGTAGACAATAAGCGAAGTTTAAGCCTTCTCCTTCTCCCAAAGGGAGAGGCTACGCCAATGGAGACGCTAGCGCGAACGGCTATCACTAGCTCTGAAAATTGACGAACTTTTTGCTCCTCTTCTTCATAAAATTTTAGCCCTGTTGAATCCACTACTTCTATATGCACATCTCTATCTTTTCAAACCACAGGTAACTTACTTAAACGACTACCCCCAATACAAGGGCAAAGCAAAAGTTTCATCTTTACACGGAAAAATTCAACCGCAGTGTACTAAGTCGCTGTATCTATTGCAAGAATTTAAAAGCCTTGAAAAAGTCACAAAAGTCCCTGAAGGATAACAGTTTAGGATGAAAATATGGCAGCAGACGAACAAAGCCGATTACTTGAAAAATCTTCAGATCGATGGCGAATAATTTCGGCAGCTTTTATCGCATTAGCCATAGGAATCTCATCTGTTTACATTCTTTCACAATATCGGTCTAATATTGGAACTCACCCATTAAAATCCCATAAAGCAGCTCCTGTCAGAGTTGCGATTACTGCATTAGGCCATCTAGAACCTCAAGGCGAAGTAACTGTGTTATCTGCTCCAAGCTCACTTTCAGATAACCGATTAGAAAAACTTCTGCTGAAAGAAGGAAGCAGAGTTCGGGTAGGGCAAATAGTGGCATTGCTCCAAGATTATTCTAAAGCAACAGCGGCACTGCAACAGGCACAAGACAAAGTTAAAGTTGCTAAAGCCAGACTAGCACAGGTCAAAGCAAAAGCAAAATCCACAGATATTGAGGCTCAAAAAGCAGTAGTAACTGGTTTAGAAACTCAACTAAAAGGAGAAATTTCAACTCAACAAGCAGCAATTGTTCGCTTACAAGCTCAGTTAGATAATGCTCAAACTGAGAATAGTCGTTATAAGCAATTATATATAGAAGGAGCTATTTCAGCTTCTATTGCAGACAGCAAGTATTTAGAACTCCAAATAGTCCAACAGCAACTCACAGAAGCTAGGGCGAACCTTAATAAGACTATAAGTACTCTTAATGACCAGAGCAAGGAGGCAAAAGCTAGGTTAAGAAGCCTTAGCGAAGTGCGTGATGTAGATATTCAGGTAGTACAAGGCGAACTCGAAAGTGCCATAACTGCAATTACACAAGCAAAAGTAGAGCGAGATTTAACTTGTGTTACATCTCCTCTAAATGGAACAATTTTGAAAGTTCATGCCAAAGCAGGAGAAACAATTGGAAATTCGGGAATCGTTGAGATAGGTGAAACATCTCAAATGTATGTAGTGGCAGAAGTTTATCAAACTAATATCAAAAAAGTGCGTATAGGTCAAAAAGCCACTATTACTAGCACTGCATTTACTAAAAAATTGTCGGGAACAGTAAGCAGCATTGGTTTGCAAGTTAGTAAACAAAGTATTCTAAGCGTTAATCCAGGAATAGACACAGACCACAGAGTAATTGAAGTTAAAATCCGTATCAATAATTCAACTGATAGTCAACAAGTCGCAGGTTTAACTAATTTACAGGTGGATGTTGCCATTCAAATATAACTTCCATAGAAAATACTGTTAAAATCATCACAGGCTGAAATCATGCTTTTTAGAATTCCTTTAGCTTGGCTACAACTAGTCCGAAATAAAGTTCGCTTTTTAGTGGCTGTAGCTGGCATTGGTTTTATAGTAATTCTAATGTTTGTACAACTTGGTATTCAAAATGCTCTCTACTCAAGTGCAACTCAAGTGCATAAAAGTCTCCGAGGAGATTTATTTCTAGTCAGTTCTCAATACAAATCTTTGACTGCAAATCAAAGTTTTTCTCGAACTCGTTTATATGAAACCTTGGGATTTCATGGTGTAAAGTCAATCAGTCCTATGTATTTGGGATTTGCCAGATTCAAAAATCCTGTAAATGGCGAGAAATACTCAATATATATTATTGGTATTGAGCCGGGAAATGTCGCTATAAATTTATCAGGGATTGAGCAGGAATTAGAAAAAATAAATATCCCTGACATGGTACTGTTTGACAAAAATTCTCGACCAGAGTTTGGGCCAATCGCTGAAAGATTTGAGTCGGAAAATACTGAACAAATAGTTGAAATATTTTCACCGAATTCAGTCAAAGGTTATAGAGCAAGAATTGTTGGCCTATTCAGTTTAGGCCCTTCTTTTGGAGTAGATGGTAATTTAATTGTCAGTGACTCAACTTTCTTCAGAATATTTCTAAACAACCGGACTTCAGAAATGATAGATGTGGGCGCAATAACTCTCGAACCTGGTGTCGAACCACAAAAGATTTTAGAAAATCTGCAAACCGATTTAGTTAATGATGTCCTAATCTTTACAAAACAAGAATTTCAAAATTTTGAAAGAAAATATTGGGCGACCAGAACGCCCATTGGTTTTATATTTAACCTCATGCTTATAATGGGTTTTGCTATTGGTGTAGTCATTGTCTATCAAATTCTTTATAATAATATCTCTACTCAAATAACTGCCTATGCTACTTTGAAAGCTATAGGTTATGAACATAATTATCTACTAAGTGTAGTATTTCAACAGGGTTTTATATTAGCAGTTTTGGGTTATATACCAGGATTTGCTATTTCTTTAGGTATATATGATGTTGTTATGAAAGCTACTAAATTACCAATAACTATGAGCTTAAATAATTTGTTGATTATTTTAATCTCAACAATTTTAATGTGTATGACTTCTGGGTTCCTAGCTATGAATAAACTTCGCTCCGCAGATCCGGCAGATATTTTTTAAATTATGAAAATTTATCTTTCTGGAAGACTCCAACCAGTATTAGTCTAGCGATCTAGCGAACGTAATTGTTGCTCAACCACAGATTCCTCTAGCACCCCAGAGTGATACAGAACTGTTTAACTGCTTAAATGGCTTTAAGTCTGAAAAATCAAGTAAGCAAAAAAGTTAATTATTAAATATTTCATAAGACATGAAACAGCTTGGTACAATTCTCTGGCTGACAGGGTTAAGTGGTGCTGGCAAAACAACGATCGCCCACAATACTTCTCGGTTAAGAATTAAGCAGTATTGAGAATAAAAAAAGTGAGTGGTTGATGTTTAGTACCCGCTCCTGAGTGGATTGGTTTTCTAGACGGAAACTTAGAACGAGGTTTTTTGACTACTCTGGGATTTGTTCTGCCCTGTCTTGGAGGGATTATTTGCTCCAAAATTTCTAGAATCAGCTTGGAGAAAAAAAGGGTAGTTGCTCACTATTAGCATCTTGAAAATCAGAAATAGCCCAACGAATGACTTTGAGAGTACCAGTAAAACCTAAGCGTAATGGAGATATGGAAGCAGCAGTCGCGGCTTGAAACATTAAAGTGCGAACTGCATAATGGCTTATAAGCCATCTTGTGAAATAACCGACTCATTACCCAACATCCCAATCTCTGTTTTGCTTCACTGATTGAAGAACTGGTTGGTACTTTCCAATACTTCCCTAATCGCGTCCATTCTCTACTTAATCCACTCACCAGATTTTTCAGTACGTCCCCCATTGCATCTGATGACCATAGATTCATTGCTATAACCAGACACACTACCAGCCCAGATGGCAATTTCCGCGATCGCTCTTCACAACTGCCTGTCTCTAGTAGAGTTTGTTTAATTACAGACGGGGAAATCACTGTTTCTATCGCTTTGAATATTAACTCTGCTTCTAGCGTTGGCGTGATCAAGGAGAAATCTTTTAGCAGCACCAGTTTTTTACATCACACTTTTTGGCGAACAATTATCACTTTACCTTGTTTTTGTTCTTAACCGAGAAGTATTGCGATCGCCCACGGTGTAGCCCAAGAACTGCAAAGGAGAAATTATCGCTTAGAAGTGCTAGATGGTGATGTCATTCGCACCCATCTTTCACAAGAACTAGGTTTTAGCAAACAAGACCGAGATACAAATGTACGTCGTATTGGCTTTGTTACTGAATTACTTAGCCGCAATCGCATAATTGCGATCGTTGCTGCAATCAGCCCCTACCGTGAAATTCGAGAGCAACTCAAAAAGACTTCTACCAGTTTTGTCGAAGTTTATGTTCAGGCTCCACTTACAGTTTGTGAATTCCGTGATGTGAAGGGGCTTTACGCTAAAGCCAAAGCAGGGCAAATTAAACATTTTACTAGCATCTCTGACCCCTATGAAGAACCATTAAATCCAGAAATTATCTGTCAAACTGATAAATTTACTCCACAGCAATGTGTTAACCAAGTGCTTGATTATTTAGAACAACAAGATTTCATCAGTGCTTTGGAGCTTGTTACAAAATAACTTTAACTATGTATTTACAGTAATTATTGTCAAAAAACAGAGGAGAGGAAATAACAGTTAATTTTCCTC
>NZ_DASQZC010000583.1:0-20304 GCF_035638895.1 Nostoc sp.
ATGTTGCTCATCCACCAAGGCGTAAATTTTTTCCTTCATCAAAATATTTGTAGCTAACCGTTGAGACAAAGAAAACTTTTGATTATAAGCACCTGGCCAGATAGTGCGGTAAGCAAGACACTGATTAAGGAAAATAGCATCACCAAACTGGGCAATCCGAATCCATGAATCGATATCATCACAGTTAGCATCGAGTGTAGAGTCCCAACCACCACTTTTTAGAAAAGCATCACGTCGGGAAGCAACTTGTACAGGCGTGCCAAATGGTACAAGCTCTAAAAGCATACCGTAGTGAATATCGGCTTGTGGGATATAAAAAGCTAAACCGGGGCCAACTTGGGGGGTGCGACTGAGTTCAACTTCATTACCATCCACCTGAGCCGCGACACAAGAGCAGATTACAGCATCGGGATGAAGTGCGATCGCCTTAATCATCTCTTCTATGCAGTTAGGCGCTAAATAGTCGTCATCATCTAAAAACTTAATCCAGTCGCCGCTAGCTTTGGCAACTCCAGCATTTACCGTTGCTGCATGGCCAAGGTTCACATCGTTACGATGGTAAACAACCTTGTCCCCTAAACTTTTGAGATATGTTTGGGTATCATCAGAAGAACAGTCATCGGCTACAACCACCTCGCACTCGATTGTTTGGTTACGAGCCGAATCAACTGCTCTTTGGAGCAAATTCAAGCGATTATAGGTACTGATGACGACGCTAAATTTCATAAATTTCACTCCTGTGTTACAGCATTTTGCAATATAGATTTGAGCTTTAGGCTGTTGTATGAGTAAAATTATTAATCCTAACAAGTAGACTGAAATAGGATTATCGATTTATCATTGATGATCGTGAGATTTTTTTTAAGCAGACAGAAAGACTATGAGCGCTCAAGAGATTATCCGCTCGATTGAAGCGGAACAGCTAAAATCGAATCTGCCCGACATTTATGTGGGCGACACAGTAAAAGTCGGAGTGAAAATCAAGGAAGGCGAAAAGTATCGCGTACAACCCTACGAGGGAGTAGTGATTGCCAAGCGCAACGGTGGCATCAACGAGACTATTACAGTCCGTAAGGTTTTTCAAGGTGTGGGTGTTGAGCGGGTGTTTCTGTTGCATTCTCCCCGGATTGACAGCATCAAAGTATTACGTCGTGGTAAGGTACGCCGTGCTAAACTATATTATCTCCGCGATCGCGTAGGTAAGGCAACCCGGATCAAGCAACGGTTTGACCGCCCTTTGTGATTCGTCCTTCAATAGTATGAGAGAAATCTTAAGCGGCATCTGCCGCTAACTTGTTTTCTCGACGAAATTGAGGTATGATAAAAATCGCGTGTTGCGTTAAACTGAAACTTAGTTCAGCGCAATAACTGAATCAAAAACAGCTTGTGCGCTCTTAGTTCAGTTGGTAGAACGCAGGTCTCCAAAACCTGATGTCGGGGGTTCAAGTCCTCCAGGGCGCGCTCAAGAGCAAAAAACAAAGCCCGAAATAATTACGCAACTGCTAATATAGCAGTTAGCGATAATAATTTCGGGTTAAATCATTGTATTTGTAGTTGTTTTGCTTTCAGTTAAGCGGAATAGAGTCGAAACTGCAAATCTGGATGAACAAATTTTAGATTTTAAATTTTGGATTGACAAACAATCAAATGGACAACCCAAAATCTGAAGTTGAGTGCCTTTGTCTTAAAGCATGAGATAAATCTAAAATCCAAAATCCAAAATCCAAAATTGAGTGACAAACGGGGGATAAAGGGTCGTGGCCAAAAAAAGTGAAGCAGAATTGCCAGAAACCACAAATGGGTTTAGCTTTAACAACTTCATACAGGGAACCAAAGAAGAACTTGAAAAAGTAGTTTGGCCCAGTCGGCAACAAATAGTGAGCGAATCCGCCGCTGTGTTGTTAATGGTGGCACTCTCCGCATCTTTGATATACTTGGTCGATGGATTGTTTGCTTGGGCAGCTAAACAGGTGTTCTGATGACTTTTGCAACAGACGAACCGCGCAACTCAATGTTGCAGTCGGAGGAAACAGCAGAAACAGCAGAAACAGCGTCAAAAGAAGCACGCTGGTATGCAGTGCAAGTAGCCTCAGGCTGTGAAAAACGTGTAAAGACTAACTTAGAGCAACGCATTCAAACTTTTGATGTAGCCGACAAAATTGTTCAGGTAGAAATTCCGCAAACGCCGGCGGTGAAAATCCGCAAAGATGGCAGTCGTCAGCATACAGAAGAAAAAGTTTTCCCTGGCTATGTGCTGGTGCGGATGATGATGGATGATGATACCTGGCAGGTGGTACGAAATACCTCCCATGTAATTAATTTTGTTGGTGCAGAACAAAAGCGTGGTAGCAGTAAGGGTCGCGGTCATGTGAACCCCATACCATTGAGTTCTTCAGAAGTCGAACGCATATTCAAACAAACCAGCGAACAAGAGCCGGTTCTCAAAATTGACATGGCTACTGGTGATAAGATAATGGTGCTTTCTGGCCCATTTAAAGATTTTGAAGGCGAGGTAATTGAAGTTTCTCCAGAACGGAGTAAACTTAAAGCGTTGCTCTCAATTTTCGGCAGGGATACACCAGTAGAACTGGAATTTAATCAGGTAGAGAAACAGAGTTAAATACAAATGGCGAAGAAAGTAGTGGCGGTCATTAAACTGGCCCTGAATGCTGGAAAAGCCAACCCAGCACCGCCAGTGGGGCCCGCCTTGGGTCAACATGGCGTTAACATCATGATGTTCTGCAAAGAGTATAACGCCAAAACAGCAGACCAAGCTGGAATGGTGATACCTGTGGAAATCTCGGTTTTTGAAGACCGGAGTTTTACATTTGTACTCAAAACGCCACCAGCATCAGTGCTGATTCGGAAGGCGGCAAAAGTTGAAAAAGGCTCGAATGAACCCAACAAAAAGAAGGTAGGGTCAATTAGCAAAGCCCAATTGCAAGAAATAGCCCAAACGAAACTCCCCGACCTTAATGCCAACGACATAGACGCGGCAATGAAGATTGTGGCAGGAACGGCTAAAAATATGGGTGTAACAATCACGGATTAGTCATTGGTCGTTGGTCGTTTGTCATTAGTAAAAAACTAGCGACAAAAGACAGATGGCAAAGGACTGATAACTAAAAATTATCGGGGGAGAGGCGAAGCTTCGGAATTACCCCAGGAGAACAAAATGCCAAAAATATCGCGTCGTTTGCAAGGACTGCAAGCAAAAGTAGAAGATAAGGACTATCAACCTTTAGAGGCTTTAGCCCTTCTCAAAGACACAGCAACAGCTAAATTTACCGAAGCTGCGGAAGCGCATATCCGGTTGGGAATCGACCCTAAGTATACAGACCAACAGTTGCGGACAACGGTAGCATTGCCCAAAGGTACAGGACAAATTGTCCGGGTGGCGGTGATAGCCAGAGGCGAAAAGGTAAACGAAGCAAGCAACGCTGGTGCTGATATAGTCGGTTCAGAAGAACTGATTGACGAAATCCAGAAAGGTAGAATGGATTTTGACAAGCTGATTGCCACACCCGATGTGATGCCACAGGTGGCAAAGCTGGGTAAATTGCTTGGGCCTCGTGGTTTGATGCCATCGCCCAAAGGTGGAACCGTAACATTTGATTTAGGAAGTGCGATCGCAGAATTCAAAGCTGGTAAATTAGAATTCCGAGCTGATCGAACTGGCATTGTCCATGTTATGTTTGGTAAGACAACATTCTCGCCTGAAGATTTGTTAGTCAACCTGAAGGCATTGCAGGAGACGATTGACCGTAACCGTCCTTCAGGGGCTAAAGGTCGTTATTGGCGCACATTTTATGTGTCAGCCACAATGGGGCCATCAATTAAAATTGATGTCACCGCCCTACGAGATTTGAAACTGAGCGAAGCAGGTTAATAAGAGTTATGAGTTATAAGTTAGGAGTTAAGAATAAAACTTCTAACTCCTAACTACTCACTCCTAACTTTCAATTAAATACGCAAAGCCGGAGACAGCAGGTGCTAATAGCTTAAATATCCTGCCGAGGTTAAAACTCTAATAGTCAGAATTACCACCCTTAAAGGTGTGATAACTATGGCGTCAAGAGTCTTAATACTCGACCCCGGCTAGATTAGCTGGGGTTTGTTGTTTGGGTTCAGGTTTAGAAAAAACGTACAAGTAGGGCACTTCACCGATTATTTTAAGGAGGTGAGATTGGAATGGGTAGAACACTAGAAAATAAAAAAGAGATAGTAGCTGACCTCAAAGAAACTTTGAGTGAGTCAACTCTGGCCCTGGTAATAGAGTATCAGGGACTAACTGTTGCTGAAATTAGCGATTTACGGCGGCGCCTGCGTCCCAGTGGTACTGTTTGTAAGGTGACGAAGAACACCCTAATGGGCATTGCCATTAAAGATGATGAAAAATGGCAGCCTATGTCGGAATTACTTAACGGTTCTTCCGCCTTTTTGCTGGTAAAAGAAGATTTTTCATCGGCAATTAAGGCATACCAAGAATTCCAAAAAGTCACCAAGAAAACAGAACTTCGTGGTGGTGTACTGGAAGGTCGCCTACTCAAAGAACCTGATGTCAAGGTACTGGGAGACTTGCCATCTAAGGAACAACTCATCGCCCAAATTGCTGGGGCTATCAACGCCTTGGCTACCAAGATTGCTGTGGGTATCAACGAAGTTCCTGGTTCACTGGCTCGTGCTTTGCAGGCTGTGTCTGACCAAGAGCAAAGTGGTGGTAGCACTGATGCTGCTGTTCAAGATAGCAGTACCGAAGCCGAAACTGTTGCTGATAGTAGCACCGAAACTGCTGCTGAATAGACTTCATGGTTCATCAGTCAAAAGTCAAAAGTCTATAGTTAAAGGCTAATGACTATGACTAATAAATAATCAAAATTACAGGAGTTATATCAATGTCTGCTGCAACCGATCAAATTTTAGAACAACTAAAAACCCTTTCTTTGTTGGAAGCTTCTGAGTTAGTCAAGCAAATTGAAGAAGCTTTTGGCGTGAGTGCTGCTGCACCTGTTGGCGGCATGATGATGATGCCTGGTGCTGGTGGTGCTGCTCCGGCTGAGGAAGCTGTTGAGCAAACCGAGTTTGAAGTGATTCTTGAATCAGTACCAGCTGATAAGAAAATTGCCGTGCTGAAGATTGTCCGGGAATTGACTGGTTTGGGTCTGAAAGAAGCGAAAGACTTGGTAGAAGCTGCGCCCAAGGCAGTTAAAGAAGGTCTTGCTAAGGATGCTGCTGAAGATGCTAAGAAGCGCATCGAAGAAGCTGGCGGTAAGGTGACTGTTAAGTAATCACAATTCTATTACCAGTTTTTTATTAAGGAGCCTAAGTTAGGCTCCTTTTTTTGGATTTTTCTTCAATGTAGACTGCATACGATTTCCCCAATACCCGTCAAAATCTCCGCACCCTCCGCATCCAGTACGGCGATCGCAGCTACTATATTTCTATACCTGTTCATAAGCAGCAATAAAATCATCCCGTGATATACCGGATTGAGTGCAGATACTTCTGAGGGTAGAACCTTTGATCAGTTTATGATTTGGCAAAGTTAAAGGAGTAGTTGTGCCATCAGGATTTTGTCTAATCATAGAAATATGCTCTTTTTCTCTGACTATTGAAAATCCAAGACTCTCAAGCACTTTAATTACTTTTGATTTAGAAGCATCAACAGGAAATCTTGTCATTATATGCTTGCTTCTGCCACAAAAGCTTCAAGTATTAAGGATTCAGATTCTAGTACCGATTCTCCAAAAGTTTCGACATGAAACAAAATAGCCGAACGCACATCATTTAGAGCTTCTTCATAAGTGTCACCTTCACCAACTACAACCCCTTGAATACCTAAAGGATAAGCAACATATCCATCAGAGTGCTTTTCCACAATGATTTTGATATTTTTCACAGTTACTTCTCCTAAATTAAATTGACATCCAAAAGACAGCTAAAGCATTCTGTTCTGCCCATTAAATAATTATTGTCCAGGACACATGGAGAATAACGGATTTGAACCGATGGCCTCTGCGGTGCGATCGCAGCACTCTACCAACTGAGCTAATTCCCCAAAATCTATGCTAAGTCAAGAGTAATATCACTCATTAACTCAATAGACTATCACCATATAGTATTCTAACATTCAGTTATCGATGGTTGAGGCTCTTTTTGAGAATAAACCTTCTGTACCCGTTCGAGTTCCAAATCACTGAGATAATCAACAGTCCAGTTACAGCAACGCTGGAGCATGTGGAATGGGTAAGTATTAGCTACACCAACAACTTGCATCTGCGATCGCTTCGCCGCTTCGATACCGGCTGGAGTATCTTCAATTGCCAGACACTCGTGTGGTTGAAGATTCAATTGAGGATATTCTTGATTTAGGCGTTTCACTGCCAGTAGATAACCATCGGGTTCTGGTTTACTGGTGGTAATGTCATCACCCGCGACGATAATTTTAAAATGTTCAGCTAGTTTAGCTCGATGTAGTACCAATTCTATTTCTTGGCGAATAGCACCACTAACTAAACCTAGTTTCAGATTCCGCGATCGCACTTGAAATATTAAGTCTTCTACACCTGGATATAAAGGCAGTTTCTCGATTTTCTCTAGTTCCACCACATAGGCTTGGGCTTTGCGGTACAGCAACTGAGTTAAATAGCTTTCGTTAGCGACTCTACCACGATTAGCGAGTAGTTGCCCAAAACAAGCGCGATCGCTGCGTCCTAGAGAAGCTTGACGCTCACTCACCCGTTGGGGTTGGAGATTTTCTTCGATGAGAATCTCATCTATCAGTTGCAGGTGGATTGGCTCATCGTTAATGATGACACCATTAAAATCAAAGAGAACTGCCTTTAAACTCATGCCCTTATGCCAAATGCTGGAGATCCAAGTCCCTCCAAATCATTATTATCTATTGATGTGGGAATATACTGACGGATATTTTCAGTTGCTATTGGTTTAATGCCGCTAGTTACCTGATTTATCCACCATACATCGTGCGATCGCACAGCTTCAAATCCGGCTGCACCCATATTCGCCTCTACGCTACCAGCAGCATACTCACGAATATATGGCTCCTCAAAAACATCATTAAGCCATTCTAACTGACGCAGAGTCTTCTGATTTCCATCGAGAATTAATACTTGCCCTCCAGCTACCAGTAACCGGAAGCTTTCGCGCAGAATTGCTAAAGACACCGCATCTGGTGTTTCGTGGAATAGCAAAGAAGCTGTCACTAAGTCAAATGTTGCATCTCTGAAACCAGTTTTTTCAGCATTCCCATGTCGCCAGACTATATCTAAACCAGCATTTATAGCTTTATCTTCTGCCCTTACGAGCATATAAGGTGATAAATCCAAACCAATAACTTCCGCTTCGGGGAAAACTTGCTTTAACATTAAAGCAGTGGAACCTGTACCACAGCCTAAATCGAGTATGCGTCGTGGTTTTACTTTGACGGTATCAATTAAAGCCTGACGGACAATAGTTTCATTCGGTGGCAGAACATATTGGGTAATCGGATCGTAACTAACTGCTGCACCGTAATTCAGATATCCGCCTGTAATCCCGTGAAAATTTTGGCTGCTGTAGTATGCCGGAATTATCACATCATCTCGTCGATAGCGATCGCTCTCTTTCTCCCAATCAATACTATCAGCGTAACGTCGTAACCCTTGTTCATCAATCAAAAGACGCACTACAGGGGATAAAAAACGTTCCCAAATTGTATCTTGACGCACTGCCATAGGTGTTGTGTCAGTAGTTGCAAAAGGTTTTTCAATCAAAGTGATTTTCTTTACAAATTTTAATATATCTTTTCTTTCTGTGGCGAGCAGATTGACGCTTGTAACTCTATATGTTACATTTGTAATATAAAATTACTACTTCCTTAAGAGTAGTTTTTCGGCTTCACGAAAATTGAGCTAGCCAAATCAAAGACAATACAGCATTTGAATTGCTACAACTAAGTAGTAGCGTGTCAAGTTTAAATTGATGGGTAAACAAGTTCGTAATCAGCACTAAAATTCTTACTACCAATAAGAAAAAATAGCTTTAACAATTACTAAATAATGGGTATAAGTCATACCGATAATTATCAGTACCATCCATCCAATCGCAAATCTAAAATTTAAAATTTAAAATCCAAAATAGAAACAATTATGTCCTACGAAAAGTTAGAAATTACCACACCAACACCCGTCTTATCTTGGGCAAATCACTCTTTGGGCCCAGAAGAAACTAAGATGGCAAAGAATGTAGCATCACTACCATTTGTGTTTAAGCATGTCGCCTTAATGCCAGATGTTCACTTAGGAAAAGGTGCCTTAGTAGGTTCTGTAATTGCAACCAAAGAAGCGATTATCCCGGCTGCTGTGGGTGTGGATATTGGTTGTGGGATGAGCGCTATCAAAACATCATTTACCGCCGAACAACTCGAAGGTAAACTCAAGAAAATCCGCCTGGATATTGAAGCTGCAATTCCGACTGGATTCAACGAAAACAAAGACGTTGAAAAATCTGTTAGCAATTGGCAACACTGGGATGATTTTAAAGACTTGCATCGCGGTGTGCAAGACTTACAAAGTAAAGCAATGAAACAGATGGGTTCTCTCGGTGGAGGAAACCATTTTATTGAAGTGTGCCTTGATACAGAGAATCAAGTTTGGCTAATGCTGCATTCTGGTTCGCGTAACATTGGCAATAAACTCGCCCAGTGTCATATTCACACAGCCAGGGAATTAGCAAAAATGGCAGGTAATAAATTGCCTGACCCTGATTTAGCTCATTTTGTTGCTGGTACGCCAGAATTTCAAGCATACTGGCACGATTTGCAATGGTCACAAAACTATGCGCGTGTCAACCGCGATGTGATGATGGCGCGTTTTAAGCATATTGTCGAGAAGCATTTAGCAGGTGGGAAGGCAACTAAACCTTTATTGCAGGTTAATTGTCATCACAATTATGCCGAAAAAGAAGTGCATTTTGATGAGGATGTATACGTTACTCGTAAAGGTGCAGTCCGCGCCCAGACTGAAGATTATGGGATTATTCCCGGTTCGATGGGGGCAAAGTCTTTCATCGTTAAGGGTAAAGGTAATGCCCACAGTTTTTGTTCTTGTTCTCACGGTGCAGGGCGTTTGATGTCTAGAAATAAGGCAAAAAATGTCTATACACTTGATGATTTGATAGAGCAAACAAATGGTGTAGAATGCCGCAAAGATGAGGGTGTGTTAGATGAAATTCCTGGTGCTTATAAGCCGATTGAGCAAGTTATGGCAAATCAAGCGGATTTGGTCGAAGTTGTAGCAACGCTCAAGCAAGTTCTCTGTGTGAAGGGATAAATTAGATAGGGTGGGCAATGTCCACCTTTTTTATTTTTTAAATGCAAAGTTGCGCTGAGAAATAAATGATTGTTTTAAGTGAATCAACTCAACAAATAGAGCCATCTGCTAGTGTTAGCGAAAATAAATTGATGACTGAGGCTGCACAATTATTAGGGTGTAAAGTTTACCATATTCCGCGAGATTTTGAACGATGTGGTTAGCAGAAAATCCTCTTTGGCACATTCCTAATTATCTTAAAGTAAGTGCTGGTATCTGGATAGGATATATTCCTGAGTTTGAGCGTTACAAAGCCATATATCATGCAGCCCTGACTAAGGGGATAAAACTACTCAATACTTTTTTAGAACATAATTAAAAGCAGAGTATCGTCAAAAAATTGAAGCAGAAGCAAGCTAGCAAGGAGCTAGGTACGAAAATCTGACTTTTTTTGTAACTGGTAGAAAGGTTTAGAGCAAACTCTAATTTTCTATTGTATTTAGCCAATTCATCAAATCAGCTTCACTGACAAAATCTAGTAATACTTCACCCAAGTTTTCTAAGTGAGCCAAGGACAACTCTTGCAACCGAGATTGTAACTGAGAATTAATTGAACCAAGCCGACGATTTAATAGACGCATCACTAGCCTCAGTTCTGATTGCCTTCCTTGTTCAAGACCTTGTTCAAGACCTTGTTCAATGCCCCGTTGTCTACCTTCTTGCAGTCCTTCTTCAAGAATTTCTTGATAAATGGCAGATTCTCTCATATCTTCTCTCCTCAAAAACTGACGAATTAGTTCTGGCTCAAATACCAACCCTGCTAGAAGTTGGGTACATACCGAGATACTCTGCTTAGTGGCTTCTTCTTCAATCATACTCACCTGAACTGCTACCTGTTGGAGTAAGCTTTGAGGAGAATCTGTTCGCGCTAAAGTTGCCAGAGGTAATAAACCAGGAGATAACAGTAATGGTTCTGGATCTTGTTCCCAAATTCGGATGACGCGGTAACGGTGGGTAGTATTGCGGGCAGTAAATTGATCTACAAAAACAGCTTCTGAAGTTGTAGGTTTAAGAAAAATTACTATCTGCTCGATATCACAATTGTATTGTCGATATAGCCGCACCCAGTAGTCCAACATGCGTAGTGGCAAGGGTGGAGTGGATGCTGGTAAGGTTTGAAACTCCAAATGCAGTATTTGACTGGCAGTTTGCAAAAAGGTTACAGAATCGGCACGGATTGGTTCTTGATTTAATTCTGTCTTGAGAATTTGGATATCCGTTGCTTCAGATGCGAGTAAGTAGCGGATAAAATCTTCTGGATACTGCTCAACCAGATATTTCAGCGTGTTGTCGTATGTCACTTTGATATAATTTGGAAATAAACTCATGTAGAGATGTGATATCGCTACATAGTTTGTCCATCAAAAATTTAGTTTAAGTATTGTTTGTTGTTAGCGCTATTCTACGAAAAAGTAATGTTCGCTGATAGCGCTAACATTTAAATTTGGTGTCTTTTCAAAATTACATTGTCAAAGATTGAGGATTCGCCTCAATCAATTTTGCTAAATCTTGCAAGAACGCCGCAGCATGGGCACCGTAAATAATCCGGTGGTCAGAAGTAATATTTACTTGCATTTGTTGACGCACGCCAAATAAACCGTCGGGTGTTGCTACCACTTGCGGACGAGATGCCCCGATCGCTAAAATTGAACCTTGTCCAGGCGGTAAAATTGCATCAAATTTATCTACGCCAAACATCCCCAAATTGGACAGAGTAAAGGTACCACTGTTGTATTCTTGAGGCTGTAGTTGTTTTGTCCTGGCACGTTCTACCAAAGATTTCCAAGTACGCGATAGAGAATAAATATCCACTGCGTCTGCATTTTGCAGCACAGGTGTAATTAATCCACCATCATCCATCGCCACAGCTACAGAAATGTTGATATCAGAATGATAAACAATACCCTGGTCTGAGTAGCTAGCATTTAACAATGGATGTTTTTGCAACGTTACCGCTACAGCTTTCGCCAATAGCGCTGTCATTGTCACGCCTTTGGATTTAATTTGTTTATAAAGTTTGTCTAACCCATCAGTGGTAATTGTATAACCGACACGGAAGACGGGCACGGTTATGGTAGCTACCATGTTCCGCACTACGGCATTTTGAAAGGTAGTTAAAGGCACGATTTGACCAGGAACAGCCGCTACTGCTGGCGCGGGTGCTGGTGTGCGAGGTGCTGGGGGTGCAACTGGGGCGCTGGTTGGTACAGGTGCTGGTGGGGCAACTGGGGCAGGGGCGGGTTGTTTGCCCTTATTAGACAATGCTTCTACATCTTCAGCGACAATGCGACCGTGGGGGCCACTGCCTTGGAGTGTAGTTAAATCAACTTTGAGTTCTTTGGCTAACTTGCGGGCCCGGGGTGAAGCTACAAGCCTTCCTTCTTTGTGGTTAAACCCGTTTTGAGACGCTAAGGCAGGTGTGGCAACTGAAGCTGCGGCGGGAACTGGTTCAGAGGAAGCGGTAGTAGTAGCAGCCGCGCCGCCAGAATTGGCAAGAGATTTGGCCTGTTCAATTTCAGCTTCCGTTTCGGCGATGAAGGCGATCGCAGATCCTACCGGGGCAGTTTCACCAGCTTCAACTATGATATGGGCAAGAAATCCCTCATAAAAGGTTTCTACATCCATATCTGCCTTATCTGACTCTACAACCACCACTGTTTCGCCTTTTTCCACTTTGTCCCCTGGCGATTTCACCCAGGAAACGATTTTGCCTTCTGTCATAGTGGAACTCAGCGCCGGCATAAATACTTCGTGAATGCTCATAGGGTGGTTTGGGAATCAATGGTTTATGGACTTTAACAGTTTTTATCAGATCGAATTGTATCTTGGTGGGAGAGTTTTGGGCTGGAGATTTTATATTTTAATTGGGGAGTAGGGAGTGGGGAGTGGGGAATGGGGGAGAGTTACTAACTTTTGACTCTTGTACAGACGCGTAGACGCTCGAAGAGCGGCTTCTCGTAAGAGTATAATCGCGTCTCTTGACTCTAGGAACCTAAATATAACTTAGAGGTCTATAATACAGAGCTATCGTCAATAGTTAGCCAATATCTCGATCTCGTTTTAGTCGTTGACTTGGAACAACCATCATGAGTTTCTCACGGATTAAATGGGATTGCTATTTATATTCCTCATAACCACTGCTTAAGATACAGGAGCTTCTCACAGGTAGAGGATATAAAATGCAGTTCAATCTAGAATTCAAAATTGGTCATAAACCTATTTGAAATTCCTGTTTACTTTTATGTCGGCAAAGTTGAAATTCTTTTTGATTGTGATATTAAGTATCTTTGCCACTGCTGGCGCTGGAGTATACATTACTCAGAGCCAGCAATCTACACCGATTGTTGAGACTAGTGATGTACAAACCCAGCAGGTGGGAGCAATACATCAGTCTCAAGAGGTTGTGGCATACTCAGAGCGTTCAAATTTTAAAACCCTACCTTTAGAAAAGCTCAACTCATCTCTCCAAGGTAGTGATCCTGCTACCCTCGCCCTGAATGCCTTTGACGACCTAGCATCAGTGGGAGGAACGCGAAAGGTAGAGGTAGCTTATCCACAACGAAATCAAGCCCTTGTGACGATTACGCAAATCAAGAGGAGTGATGATTCAGTTGGTATTAAATATCGAGTTGAGATGACTACTTTTGGGCGATCGCTATTTATTAGCTCACCTCCAGTCTGGCAAATTGTTTGGGCTGGCTCCCAGGTGGAATGTTGGGCTGGAAGCCGCTCCCAAACAAAGTTAAATCACATCTGTGATTAGTCATTGGTCATTAGTCATAAAACAAATGACAAATGACAAATTTAAATGTCGCCGCGAATTTCTTCTACAACGCCATCGCGCAGAACGATTTCGACTTGCATTTTGCTAATCAGGTTATCACCGATCTCTACCCGGAAAAAGCCTTCCATTTGGAATTGGTTGACTTCCTGATCTTGCTGAAGAAACTGCACTTGCTGAAGGTTTTGCAGCAATTGATTTTTCTGCTCTAGAAATTCACTTTTCTTTTGATTGACTTGGAGTTGGATATTGTCAATTTGTTGGAGAGTCTGGGGACCTGGTGGTTGCAGACTCTGCTTTTGAATTGCAGCGATCGCTCTTTGTCCTTCTACGTCTAGCTGTTGCAGTTGCTGATCGAGTTGATTAATTTGCGTTTGCAGCTGCTGTTGTACTTCCTCTTTCCAGAGGGGAGTCACAATGACTTTGACGTTAACAACACGTTTCAGGAGCAAGTTAGATTTGGAGACATCCATAAATATTTCACGTTCACTCTTACTAGTTGGGAGGTGGAATCATCAGGCAAACATGCCGTCAATAATATCGCGATAGCGTTCCGTGACGACGTGTCGGCGAACTTTCAGTGTTTGTGTCATCAAGGCATTTTCGATGGAAAACGGTTCCAGAATCAGTCTAAACGTTCCAATGCGGTCATCTGGTCGATAGCCTGGACGATTTTGCACTTCCCGATTCAATTCTTGCCGAAATAAATCCTGGATCATTCTACTCTCCAAGTCAATTTTTTGAGTAGGTGAAGAAGCAACCGAATCATTCTGCGTATCCAGTGTCAAATTTTGACTGGCTGCCCATTTTTCTAAGGCTTCAACATTGGGGACAATTAAGGCTCCTAGGCTGCGCTGATCTTGGCCGACGAGCATAATTTGATCGATGTATGGCGATCGCAAACACACATCTTCGATCGGCTGTGGCTCGATGTTTTCCCCATTGGTCAATACAATCGTATCCTTTGCTCTGCCAGTTAGCACTAAGTCGTATTCTGGTGTCAGCCAACCCAAATCACCGCTATCAAACCAACCTTCAGCGTCAATTGCTTTCGCTGTCGCTTCGGGATTTTGGTAATAGCCTTGCATAATCTGCGGCCCCCTCAATAATACTAAGCCTCGTTTCTCTACTGGTAGAGGCGCTTTTGTCTCAGGATCTACGATTTTAGCTTCTGTAGCTGGAAGTGGTTGCCCTGATGCACCAATCAAATTTCGCCAAGGACGCCGCACATGGGTAACAGGAGAAGTTTCTGTCAAGCCATAACCTTGCAAAATCTGCACACCAATAATTTCAAAGAAGTTATCTATGTGTCTGGGAAGCGCACCACCGCCGCTAATCATCTGCTTAACTTGTCCTCCTGTAGCTTCGCGCACTTTGGCATAAACCAGTCGTTCTCCCAAAGCATGGAGGGGTAATAAAGCAGATGCTTGGATTTTAGCTGCTAATCGTTCGACGGCTGAAGCATGAAGATTAGTTAAACTTAATCCTTGAGCAACCCGCCGCGCTTTGATATATTTCTCGCTATTGCTTAATAAAAAATTAATTAAGCGTTGCTTTTTGGCTGGTTGTTCGCGGAACTGCTTTTGCACTCCTTCATAAATCGATTCCCACAGCCGGGGTACACCCACCATGTAGTTGGGTTTAAATTCTCTCAAATCTGCTTTTACAGAGCGTAAATTGGTATAAACTTGCGTGCAACCTTGAGATAGTAGGTAATATTCAACAGTTCGTTCGTAGCTATGCCAGGAAGGTAAGATGCTGAGAACGATATCGCCAGCATTTGGTTGCAATACAGTGCCAAAGGTTGTCACTTGGTGCATCAAATTGCTATAAGACAGCATTACACCCTTGGGTTTACCTGTGGTGCCAGAGGTGTAAATTAGGGTTGCTAGAGCATCACGATTTTGCTTGACTGGCACAAAATTATGATTTTTCCCAATTTCAAGCAACTGGGCAAAGTTCAGCAACTTTAGGGTTTCGTCTGTCGATGGTGCTTCATCCGACAGTAATATTACCACCTCAATTGGTAAATCTTTGAGACGGTCTTGCAGTTTTTTAAGTGTCTTTAAATCTTCAACTACTATTGCTGTACTGCCACTATTAGCGATGATAAACAGCAGTTCTTCTTTTTCTGCTTGGGAGCTACGCACCGCATCAACGGCTCCAGCAGTCATTATGCCTTGATCGGCAATGAACCAGCGAGGACTGTTGTCAGAAATTAAGGAAATGCGATCGCCTACCTTCACTCCCAACGCCTGCAATCCAGCAGCAAATAGTCGCATTTGCTCTGCCAACTGGGTATAAGTAATCGCTACTTCTGGTTTAGCATGAGGGTTGCGGAGGGCGACAACATCACCAAATCGCCTAGCTGCCAAAGGCCAAATTTCTGGCAGTGATTCCACATTTGTGTAATCTACCAACCGCTTTAATGCGTGGCGTTCTTGTTCACTGATGTTAGATAAAAAAGAAGACGCGGTTTGGGTTGTTGACATAACACCTTACCTAAATATCGTAAACTAATCGTAATTCTTAGCTTATTTTGTTATTACGCTACAATAACCGTCCTTATTATCCACATTCCCCTCTGTGTATGATAATTCCAGGAATTGCACGTTTATATTTACAAAAATTTATGTTAAAGTTAATTTACATAGACTGCAAGCAATGATTGTGTTTGCAGCTAAGAACAGCAATCGCCTACGTTTCACAGGAGATCATTACCTATGAATTTGATAGACGCTATACTGCTAACGCTGCTCAACATTACTGCTTGCATGGCGTTTCCTAAGCTTTTAGCTCTCTTTCTGGGCCAGAAAACTAAACTTACTGAAGCGTTGCCAAATGCTTCCAAATTACAAGCAGCTAAAATTGAACTTACCAGTTTTCCTTATTGTACAGCTTATGCATTGACAGGAAGCAAATTCTGTAAATTTAGTCCTGATTTTTGTCCTAATTGTTCTCCGAATTGATGGACAAATTGCCAGTAAATTATTTTAAAATGTATGTGAGCTAGTTTATCTACCTCACCTACATTTTGGCAAAACAACAGAATATACAGCCTAATGTCTACCTCAGTCATTAGTCCAAGAGATGCCGCGCTCACTCTTTGATGTGGCTTGAATTAGTCCGATATGATTAGTTTTTTCGCCCCCTAAGAGCGAGCTATGTACCAAAAAATCTTTATCAAATAGGATTGCTATAACGCCTATATTTGAAAAATTTATTATTTGCAACTTGCTAGCGATATTCTTTTTCTGGTACTCTAAAAGCTGCATATTTCCATTCATTACCTTCTAAATATTCAATTTTAAATTCTCCTTTAGTTAATAAAGTCATATCTTTAAGTTTTACTATTGCATTTTCTCCTAATAAAATACATTCAGAATTACTAGTGTTAGGTTGGTTCGGTGTTGTATTTATCTGATTAATAACTTTACGCTGCAATTCTTGATACTGTTGCTCAGTTATTAGTTTAGAATCGTATAGCTTTTTTATGTCTCGTAATTGGGTTTCTATATCTGAGCCACCTGCATTTGAGACGTTATCTATTTTACAAGAATCTGGTTTAAAAGCAATTTTCCTGACAGGATGATCCCACCATTTAGAAGCTTGAGTTAACCAATTAGTTGTTCTTGTGGTATGTACTACTTTTACTTGATTATCACTTATTTCTAAACGTACCCAATCAGTTGATCTTTTTTGAATCAAACCAGCAAATCCCCAAGACAAGACACTTCCTACTGAAACACCAGAATCTGCTAGACTAAGCTTAATAACTCTAGGTTCTATAGCTTGTGCTATTTTAATTTGCTCTGGAGCTATAAAGCTAATATTATTAGCAAGCAAAGCAAGATTTTTTTCTGTCGCAGTCGAAGGCTTTAGGGCTGTAGAATTTGCAAGCAATACTGCTACTACTATCAAAATGCTAACTTTATTGCTCATAATTATTTTGTATTATTTGTCTCATTAAACTACATATAAGGTAATATACTATAGTAATTAATTTGAGCTTGTCAACAAAATACTATAGCGGTTCTCACCTATATTTAAGCTTAGTGCCGTAAGGCGGAAGTCACGCATTCAAAAGTATTATGGAATAAGCTCTTTAGGGATTCTAAATGGTTGCTCTATTTCCGCCGTCGCGTACTAGCCTTTTCAAGAACCTATCCCACTAATAATATTTGTGCTACAAAGCTTAAGCTTATTGAGAACTGAAAACGAGAAATTAAGGTTTTCAAGCACATTTTATGAAACGAAGTAGGGTTTTTTGGAATAGTGGAATAGGTTAAAGGTGGATAACATCGCCTTAATGAGGATAAAATTTACTTATTGGTGCAAGGCTATGTCTCAAGGTAATATTCAAAAATGAGAGTTTGATTATTTATTGTGTTACTTAAGATTTGTTTTTCCACTCAACCTAAAATTTATACAGGAAAAAACTGGTTTACAGTACAGCTAAAACCAGGCAATAAAGGAGAAATTATAATATCGCTACTAAATAAGGTTTCTACCAATTTAAGTTGATTTTGTTCGCGTCGATAGACCTCTAGTTTACGCGATCGCCAATCAGCAATCCAATATTCTTTTATTCCTCTGGAAGAATAAAGCTTAAGTTTAGCTTCCTTATCTCGTCTTAGGTCTTCTTTGCTAGCAGACAGAACTTCAACTACTAAATCTGGTGCGCCAGTTAAATGTCCCGCTTCATCCAATGTTACCGCCAAGGTTTCTTTAGTAGCCCAAACTACATCAGGAATTACATTATCTGATTCGGAAAATAAAACGCCGGGGTTTATCGCAGCTTCTCCTAAACCAGTAGACTCTGACCAAACATCAAGTTGTCGGAAAATTCTTCCACAAGTTTGCTGATGTTTAAAGTGAGGTGCTCTAGTCACAAATAATTCTCCATCAACTATCTCATAGCGCGTCCCTTCATTTTCTGCCAAGAGTTCCACATCGTGAATTGTCCAGCGTACTCCTGTATTAAGCATCTGACTCATCGGCTAACTCCTTTAATCTTGCTCTTGTATTTTAATCATTAAATATAATTATCACTTACGATTTTCGCGCCGCCACTTACCCCGTACTAAGCGAATTTCATCAAAAGTATAGCTTTCACCGAGTTGTTCTCGAATTGGCGTTAAAGAGATATCACCAAGCACTTCTAAAACTTGCCAAATTTTTTGCTGATGTTCGAGAGGTACTAACTGATTTATATCTACAGGCTGATTTTTTTCAATCAAATCTGTCAAATGGCGAATAATTGTTGTCGGGCGAATATTGCGTTTTTTGGCAATTTCATTAACACTTAAACCTTGTTTATGTAATTGTAATGTGAATATTTCAGTGTCAGAAGGTAAGTTAACAGAGGGTGTAAATTTAACTTGGGGTGGATCTACCAAACCCTTTTCTTGGCGATAGGCGCGAATTTCTGCGAGGAATTTATCGCCATATTGGGAAAGTTTGTGACTACCTACGCCCGAAAGTTTACCAAATTCCGTTAGTGTTGTGGGTTGTACCTGTGCCATCAATTTCAAGGTAGAATCCTGAAAGACAACGTAAGGTGGTACAGATTGTTCATCAGCAAGTTGTTTACGGAGCGATCGCAACCTGTGCATTAATATCTCTGCTTCAACAGCCTTCTCACTCCCTTCTTCCCAAGTAACCTTCTGTGCTACGGGAACAACAAGAGAAACTGTACGCTGTCGCCGCATCACTTCCCAACTGAGGGGGTTAAGTTTCAAAACTGAGTAACCATCGCTAGTCTGTTCTATTAACCCTTGATGTAAAAGCGATCGCGCCAACATTCGCCATTCATCTACACTCTTATCTTTGCCAATACCGTAGGTAGAAAGTTTATCGTGTTCGTACTGGATAATTTTGTCTTTTTTTGCCCCCCGCAACACATCAATAATGTGCAGCATCCCAAATCTTTCTTTACAACGCGCCACACACGATAAAAACTTCATGGCTTCAGTTGTCCAATCTTGCATTGGTTTGGGATGACGGCAATTATCGCAGTTACCGCAATTACCGGGAAAACGTTCGCCAAAATAACCTAGCTGAATTGTCCGCCGACAAACAGTACCTTCAGCATAGTCAATTACCTGACGTAGTTGTTGTTTAGCAATCAACTGTTCTTGGGGGTCAGTTTTTTGGTTAATACTCCATTCAATGGTTTTAATATCACTGAAACTGAAAAAAAGCGTACAACGTGACGGTTCACTATCCCTTCCCGCCCTGCCTGATTCTTGATAATAACTTTCTAAATTACGCGGTAAATCAAAGTGAATTACTAACCTTACATCTGGCTTATTAATTCCCATTCCAAAGGCAATCGTTGCCACCATGACGCGCACATCATCCCGAATAAATCGAGTTTGATTGCTGCTGCGTTCTTCATCAGTTAATCCGGCATGATAAGACAAGGCAGCAACTTTATCATTTTGCAATTTAAAGGTGAGTTCATCAACTTTTTTGCGCGTTAGGCAATAAATAATTGCTGAACCTTCATTTTCTCGAATAAGTTCTAATAATTCAGCATACGCAGACTTGGTTTTAGAACGGACTTCGTAATAAAGGTTTTGGCGGTTAAAGCTAGCAATGTGGATACTGGGTTGCTTTAGCCCTAGTTGTTGAATGATATCAGCACGGACGCGATCGGTTGCTGTAGCGGTGAGGGCGAGGGTAGGGACATCAGGATAACGTTTCCGCAGAGATTTCATCTGGCGGTATTCTGGGCGGAAGTCGTGTCCCCACTCAGAGACGCAGTGGGCTTCGTCAATGGCAAAAGCCGCAATGCCAATTTTTTCTTTGACTAAATCGAGAAATGGGAGAAATCTTTCACTTAACAGACGTTCTGGGGCGACGTAAAGTAGCCTAACTTTACCGGTGAGGATGGCTTCTTCCCGCGATCGCACCTTATAGGGATTCAGACTACTATTCAAAAATGTAGCGTTAATATTATTGTTTCGCAGTCCTTCCACTTGGTCTTGCATCAAAGCGATTAATGGCGACACCACCACCGTTAAGCCTTTTTTGATCAATGCAGGTAACTGAAAACACAGAGATTTTCCCCCACCCGTAGGCATCACAATCAATAAATCTCGATTTTGCAGCGCATCTTCGATAATTTGCCGTTGTCCGGGGCGGAAT
>NZ_DASQZC010000584.1:0-3120 GCF_035638895.1 Nostoc sp.
CAACGCCGCTCGGTTAGGGCGTCATGGTTGCGGTCAAGGGCGTGTCGCTCGGGCATAGTGAAGCGGAGTTCCGGTATTGAGGTGAGTCACTCAAAGACAGCCTCGAGACCAGGAACTCCGCTTTGGTCGATCAGATTGCCATAACTCGGACGGTGCGGGTAGCCGCGGGGGTGTTCGCACCGGGCCATCTGGGTGAGTTGACCCAGTTCATACCATTCGAAATGGTCGACGAGGTCCTCGCTACGACCCGTCGTACCCAGCAGCGGATCCGGTTGCTCCCAGCCCGGGTGGTGGTCTACCTGATCCTGGCGGGGTGCCTGTTCGCGGAACTCGGCTACGGGCAGGTGTGGCGGAAACTGACCGCCGGTCTGGCCGGGTTGGACCTGACCGAGCCGTCCTCGGGCACGTTACGGGAGGCACGCCAACGGCTTGGGTCCGCGCCGCTGCGGGCGTTGTTCGATCTGCTGCGCGGCCCGGTCGTCACCACGGCGAGCCACGTCGTGCGCTGGCGGGGCCTGCTGGTGACCGCGATCGACGGGACCACGATGTCGGTAGCCGACGCCGAGAAGGTACGGACCCGGTACCGCAAACAACGGGGTAACCACGGCGGTGCCGGCTACCCGGCGCTACGGCTGAGTGTCCTGCTGACCTGCGGCACCCGCTCGATCATCGACGCCGTGTTCGGCCCGAGTAGCACCGGCGAACTCGACCAGGCCCGCACCCTGGCCCGTAGCCTCCGAGCCGGGATGCTCCTGCTGGCCGACCGTAACTACGCCGCCGCCGACCTGGTCAAGACCCTCGCCGCTACCGGGGCGGATCTGTTGATCCGCTGCAAGAACGGCCGCCGCCTACCGGTCATCACCAGGTATTCCGACGGGTCTTGGCTCTCGAGCATCGGCACCCTACGGGTGCGGGTCATCGATGCCCAGATCAGCGTCAAGACCACCGATGGCATCCACACCAGCGGCTACCGGCTGATTACTACCCTGCTCGATCCGCACCGCTACCCGGCCGGTGAACTGATCAGGCTGTATCACCGCAGGTGGGAAGTCGAAACCGCCTACTTGGAGATCAAGTCCAGCATCCTCGGCGGTCGGGTCCTGCGGGCCCGTACCCCCGACGGCATCGACCAGGAAATCTACGCCCTGCTCACCGTCTACCAGGCCCTGCGCACCGCGATGACCGACGCCACCGACAGCCAGCCCGCCATCAGCCCCGACCGGGCCAGCTTCACCACCGCCCTGAACACCGCCCGTGACCAGCTCACCAACGCCGCCGGCGTCATCGCCGACACCGTCATCGACCTGGTCGGCGCCATCGGCCGTGCGGTCCTGGCCCACCTGCTGCCCGACCGCAGAATCCGGGTGAAAACCCGGATGATCAAACGCTCGAACTCCAAGTACCAAGCCCGCGGACCCAACATAGACCGACGCAGCTACAAAGCCACCATCACCATCGACATCATCACAAATCATTGCTAACCACCGGCCCGCCCTAACCGAGCGGCGTTGGTGCTAGTCCCGCCCGAACTGGACCAGGAGCGCTACCTCGCCTCGCTACAGCGGTGCCGCGAGATCTTCCCGTCGCTGCGCGTCATCAGCGGCGTCGAGCTGGGCGAACCCCACTGGAACGCCGTGCCGGTCGCAAAACTACTCGGTACCGGCCACTACGAAAGGGTGCTCGGCTCGCTGCACGCCCTGCCCGTCGATGGCCACCTCGTCGAGGCGAACGCGCTCTACCGGCAGCGTCCCGCCGTCGAGGTGATGCGGCTCTACCTGGCCGAGATCGCCGAGCTGATCGCGCGTACGGATGCTTTCGCGGTCCTCGCCCACCTGGACTACGCCGTCCGCGGCTGGCCCGCCGAGGCCGGGCCGTTCGACCTACACGCCTTCGAGGACGAGTTCCGGCACGCGCTGCGCAGCCTCGCCGCCACTGACCGGACGCTAGAGGTCAACACCCGCATCCCGCTAGCCTCGGAGATCGTCCGCTGGTGGCGCGACGAGGGCGGCAAGGTGGTCACCTTCGGCAGCGACGCCCACATCCCGGACGCCGTCGGCACCGGCCTGTCCGCGGCCGTCGACATGGTCGAGGCACACGGTTTCCGTCCGGGCCGTCATCCGTACGACCGGTGGACTCTCCCGGGGTGACCGTCACTCACGACGGTTTACAGAATCCGTCTAATTCCGGCGAAGCGGAGAAGCCGTTCGCATGGAAGGCGTGACATGGATCATGCTTACCCGTGGTCTGAGCAACGGAGGCCGCTCTGTAGGCGGCGAACAGTGCTGATTGGGTGAATCTGACCTCTGCCATCCCCGGCGCAGCCGGGCATATCGATGGCTGGAGGGTCATTCAAAACCCGGTGCGGTGGCTCTGAAGATCTCCAGGGCGGTAACGGTGCGTAACACGTCGGGGAAGTCGGTCATGATCCGGTAGTAGCCGGTCTTGAGAATCTTCCAGTTCTTCAGGTGGCTGATGGCGCGTTCGACGGCGGCGCGGAGCCGGTTGAGGCTGTAGTTGTAGGCCTTCTGCTGGGCGGTGAGTTCCCCGCCGGGTGGCTTCCTGTCCGGGGTGATCGCACCGGTGCCCTGGTAGCCGCCGTCGCCGATCATGCCGGGGCCGCCGGGCGTGAGGTGGTCGGCCCAGACGTCCTCTAAACGACAAGCTCAATGCCTTGATGGCGTCGGCCTGTTGCGGATGGTCCCGGGCCCAGGTGTAGGCCCCCTCGCTTGGGTGAAGCGTCACGGCGTGAGCAGTGCGCGGCGCGAGTCTGCCACGCGCTGCCCACGCTGGGGTGGAATCAGTCACCGAGCGATGTCAGCGGAGCCTTGGCGCCGAGGCCTTCGGCCTCGTCGGTGGGCGTGGCACTCGGGTCCGGCGTCTGCACCGGGAACGGTTCGAACTCGGCAGCGCACACCGTGCCTTTCGTCGGCATTGTGCCGCCCAGCAGGTACCTGTCCGTGTGCGCGGTAGCGCAACTGTTGCGGGCGTAACTGATGTGGCCGTAGCCGTCCACGGTCAGCAGGTGAGCGTTGCCCAGGTTGTTCTGTGCCTGGTTAGCGGAGAAGAACGACGTCGCCGGGTCGAACCGCGTGTTGGTCAGCAGGATGGGCGCCGCCGTCT
>NZ_DASQZC010000585.1:0-34505 GCF_035638895.1 Nostoc sp.
CGAAACCGCAAAATTTCCGTGGCCATCACCAAAGCGATCGCTCATTGTTCGATGCAAGCGATCGCGTCCTTGACGACTCAGTTGATAAAGGTGCTGCGGCCGCCCCATGCCCGCCGCCTGCACTGATGTAGAATACAAAACTAGCTCCTCCGTCTCCAAATCTTTGAGATGGCGACGAATCGCTTGGGGGGTAACGTCTAAAACTTCAGCTAGCTCCAAAGCCGTTGCTTTTTCGTGTTTGTGCAGATATTCTAGGATATCTTCCTTGGTTGAGGACTGGTGGGTAGTCGCCATCTTCATGTGGTGCGAGACGTTCAGCGAACGTCCCAAAAATTTATTTGAAAATTTGACTTTGACAACATTGTTGTTGTTAATTTAGCGTAAAATGAAGATAGATTAAACAACATAGCTGTTGTTTTACTCTCCACCACTATTCTAGCAGCCGTGTAACCATTCCGTAACGGTAGATGGGAATCGGCTAAAGAAACCCCGTCTCCCATCCTTATAGAGAGATTCAAGTTCCGAACACGAGAGATTATTACTGATGAGTGCCACTGTCAAAACCTTAGTCAACCAACCCTACAAGTACGGCTTTGTCACAGACATTGAGTCCGACACCATACCGCGTGGACTAGACGAGGACGTTATCCGCTTGATCTCCTCTAAGAAGAACGAGCCGCAATTCATGCTGGACTTTCGCCTCAGAGCTTATCGCCAGTGGCAAAAAATGACGGAACCAACTTGGCCGAATGTCAAGTATCCGCCAATCAATTATCAGGATATCATTTATTACTCAGCGCCAAAACGCAAGAAAGAAAAACTAAACAGCTTGGATGAAGTTGATCCAACCCTTTTAGAAACCTTCGAGAAGTTAGGCATTTCTCTATCTGAACAGAAACGACTGGCAAATGTCGCCGTCGATGCAATTTTTGATAGCGTTTCTGTTGCCACTACATTTAAAGAAAAGCTAGCGGAAGATGGCGTTATTTTCTGTTCGTTTTCGGAAGCGTTGCAAGAACACCCAGAACTGATTAAAAAATATTTGGGTAGCGTTGTTCCCATAGCTGACAATTATTTTGCCGCCTTAAACGCCGCCGTATTTAGCGATGGTTCTTTTGTCTATATTCCTAAAGGCGTAAAATGCCCAATGGAACTGTCTACCTACTTCCGCATCAACTCTGGTGATACGGGACAATTTGAGCGGACTTTGATTGTCGCTGAAGAAGGTAGTTATGTTTCTTACCTTGAAGGTTGCACTGCACCGATGTATGATAGCAACCAATTGCACGCCGCAGTTGTGGAACTCGTCGCTCTCGACAACGCCGAAATTAAATACTCCACTGTGCAAAACTGGTACGCTGGGGATGCCAATGGTAAAGGCGGTATTTACAACTTTGTCACCAAGCGCGGTTTGTGTCAGGGCGTAAACTCCAAGATTTCCTGGACTCAAGTAGAAACAGGTTCGGCAATTACTTGGAAATATCCTAGCTGTGTGTTGGTGGGTGATAACTCTGTGGGTGAGTTTTACTCGGTGGCGCTGACAAATCATCAGCAGCAAGCCGATACAGGCAGTAAGATGATTCACGTAGGCAAGAATACCCGCAGTACAATTATTTCTAAAGGAATCTCCGCAGGTAATTCTAGTAATAGTTACCGGGGTTTGGTGAAAGTTAATCCGACGGCGAAAGGGGCGAGAAATTATTCTCAGTGTGACTCAATGCTGATTGGGGATAATGCCCATGCCAACACTTTCCCTTATATTCAGGTGCAAAATAACGGTGCGAAGGTGGAGCATGAAGCTTCTACTTCTAAGATTGGGGAAGATCAGTTATTTTACTTTGCTCAACGGGGTATTTCTTCTGAAGATGCTATTTCGATGATGATTAGCGGCTTCTGTAAGGATGTTTTCAATCAGCTACCGATGGAGTTTGCTGTGGAAGCTGATAAGTTGTTGAGTTTGAAGTTGGAAGGCAGTGTTGGATAAATGGAAGCAAGGATAAACACAGGGACATCGGCGTTCTGTGTTTATCTTTTGGAAGAATGACGAACCGCCAAGACGCCAAGAGCGCAGAGAAGGGAGAGAAGATGATTATTGAAAATAGTGAAGTTGTGCTGTCAGTTAGGAATCTGACGGCTAATGTTGATGGGACACCGATTTTGAAAGGTGTGAATCTGGAGGTGCGATCGGGTGAAATTCATGCGATCATGGGGCCGAATGGTTCTGGTAAGAGTACCTTTTCTAAGGTGTTGGCTGGGCATCCGGCGTATGAGGTAACTGGCGGTGAAGTGATTTTCCAGGGGCAAAATTTACTGGAGTTGGAACCGGAAGAACGCGCTAGAAGTGGTGTGTTTTTGGCGTTTCAGTATCCGTTAGAAATTCCGGGTGTGAGCAATTTGGATTTCTTACGGGTGGCGTACAATTCCCGGCGCAAGGCGCAAGGTTTAGAGGAAATAGACGCTTTTGATTTTGACGATTTGATTGAGGAAAAGCTGGATGTGGTGAAGATGAATCCCAGTTTTCTTAGTCGGAGTTTGAATGAAGGGTTTTCTGGTGGTGAGAAAAAGCGGAATGAAATTCTGCAAATGGCGCTACTGGAACCAAAGTTAGGAATTTTGGATGAAACAGATTCGGGTTTGGATATTGACGCGCTCCGAATTGTGGCGAATGGGGTAAATCAACTGGCAAGTCCAGAAAATTCTACAATTTTGATTACTCACTACCAACGATTACTCGATTATATTGTGCCTGATTTTGTCCATGTGATGGCACAGGGGCAGATTATCACCAGTGGTGGTAAAGAACTAGCGCTGGAATTAGAGTCTCGCGGTTATGACTGGGTGCTAGAAGAATTTGCAGCTGCTGAGGTGGGTGTGTAATGAATATTGAAGTATCTCCTAGTCCAATACCTAATTCAAATGCAGTTAGTTTGACATCGATGTTAGATAGAGATGATTATCTGACTGGGTTGTTAAATCAAGTAACGGCAACTAAAACAGAAGGTTGGTTGCAGGAATTACGCCAAAGTGCTGCAAATTGGGTACGTCACTCCATTATCCCGACTACCCGCGAGGAAGAATGGCGATTTACTGATTTGTCGTCTCTGCGAAAGGTGCAATTTAATAATGTAGAGACGCGAAAATTCGCGTCTTTGCAATTTGATATTTTGCCAGAGGCGGCTAATAGTCGTTTGGTATTTGTTAATGGCATTTTTGCGCCGGAGTTATCCGCAGTTTCAGATTTACCATCTGGAATTGTGGTGAGTAATTTGGCTGGTTTGTCTACGGTTGAGCAGGAAGATGTACAGCAGTATTTAGCTCAAGCTGAGGGAGCGCAGGAGGTTTTTACTGCTCTCAATACGGCTGGGATAACTGATGCAGCTGTGGTGTGGGTGAAGAAGAATGTGGTAGTTGAAACGCCAATTCATTTGGTGTTTATTTCGGTTGCGGGGGAGACTGCGACGATTTCACAGCCGCGTTGTTTGGTGGTAGCGGAAAGTGGTTCGCAAGTGACGTTGGTTGAGGAGTATGTGGCAGGCAAGATGCCTACCCCACGAGAGGAAGGAGTTTACTTAACTAACGCGGTTACGGAAGTTTGGGTTGGTGACAATGCCCAAGTGATTCACACTAGGATTGAGCAAGAAGGTGCAGAGGCTTTTCATATTGGGAAAACTGCGATCGCACAAGCTCGTGATAGTCGATATACTTGTCATGCCATAACTTTAGGTGCAAAGTTGTCACGGCATAATTTGGAAATTTTGCAAACTGGTGAGCAGACACAAACTACTCTCAATGGTTTGACGGTAATTTCTGGTAAGCAGTTGTCTGATACTCACAGTGCGATCGCACTTAACTATCCTCACGGTACAAGTGACCAATTGCATAAATGTATTGTAGGCGATCGCGCTCACGCAGTCTTCAATGGTAAAGTTTTTGTACCCAAACTAGCGCAGTTAACAAATGCATCCCAGTTGAATCGCAATTTGCTGCTATCGTCTAAAGCCAGAGTTGATACCAAACCCCAATTGGAAATTACTGCCGATAATGTCAAATGCGCTCACGGTGCTACCGTTAGCCAATTAGAAGATGACGAAATATTTTATCTGCAAAGTCGGGGAATTGATGAAAACGATGCTCGGAAGTTGTTAATTAACGCCTTCGCTGCCGAAGTCATCAACAAAATACCGATTCCCTCTCTGCGAGAAATCCTTTTAAACACAGTGAATAATCTCAAGTCCCTGACTAATGAGTAATAACTAATCTACCAATGACTTTCACTCCTACCAAAACCCTTGCTGATAAAGTTCGCGCTGACTTCCCGATATTGCATCAGGAAGTCAACGAGAAACCCCTGGTTTATCTCGATAATGCTGCGACATCGCAAAAGCCTTTATTCGTATTAAATGCTTTGCGGGACTATTACGAGCAATATAATGCTAACGTGCATCGAGGTGCCCATTCTCTAAGTGCTAAAGCTACTGATGCTTATGAAGGCGCTAGAGATAAGATTGCCAAATTCATCAATGCTGCATCGCGTCAGGAAATCGTCTACACCCGCAACGCAAGTGAGGCAATTAACCTAGTAGCCTACAGTTGGGGAATGAATAATTTGCAGCCGGGAGATGAAATTATTCTGTCGGTGATGGAACACCACAGTAATATTGTGCCTTGGCAATTGATTGCACAAAAAACGGGTGCAGTACTGAAATTTGTTGAATTAACACCAGAAGAAACTTTTGATTTGGAACAGTTTAAAAAGCTGATTTCCGAGAAAACTAAGCTGGTGTCGGTGGTGCATATTTCTAATACTCTGGGTTGTATTAACCCAGTAGAAGAAATTGGTGCGATCGCACACAAATATGGTGCTAAATTTTTAGTTGATGCTTGCCAAAGTGTTCCTCACTATCCTGTAGATGTGCAGAAGATAGATTGTGATTGGTTGGTAGCATCTGGTCATAAAATGTGCGCTCCAACTGGGATAGGATTTCTGTATGGCAAGTTGGAATTGTTGGAATCAATGCCACCATTTTTTGGTGGTGGTGAGATGATTGCAGAAGTGTATTTAGACCATTCAACTTATGCAGAATTACCGCATAAATTTGAAGCTGGTACACCTGCAATTGGGGAAGCGATCGCACTTGGTGCTGCGATAGATTATCTTAACAGTATCGGCATGGATAAAATCCACGCCTACGAAGCAGAATTAACAGCTTATTTGTTCAAACAATTAGAGCAAATTCCCCAAATTAGAATTTACGGCCCCAAACCAAATGCTAAAGGGGAAGGTAGAGCCGCTCTCGCGTCGTTTACAGCCGGGGAAGTCCACGCCAACGACTTATCTACATTATTAGATCAAGAAGGCGTTGCCATCCGTTCTGGACACCACTGCACACAACCATTACACCGCTACTTAGGTCTTCCTGCAACCGCACGAGCAAGTCTATCTTTCTACAACACCCGCGAAGAAATTGATGTTTTCATCAAAGCACTGAAAGAAACTCTCGACTTCTTTGCAGGTTTCCTTGCTTAGAGTTACAAAATATTTAGATACTAATTGTGCCAAATATCAGCAACATATCTTGCTAATAGTTGGCACAATTTAATTATCTGGATTATTTACAGGAGTAACTAAAGTGTCATACAGTGACTTTACTTTAGACAGAGTTAGAAAAACTTTTGGCTTAACTATTTCTGATAAAATTGATATATTTGCATCTGTACAAGAAGTAGAGTGTCCATCATTACTTGCAGAACTATTGCGGGAAAATGTACCTTTAGCTCTTGCTAGTAATACTGAAAAATCCCGTTCAGAGATGATTATTGCACCTATTTTAATTGCTGTAAGGAAATGTTTAAATAATCAAATAAGTTTATTTTCTGGTATCGATTTTACTGTTGACTTAGCACAAGGTTTAAATGGAAATTGCGATTTTATTATTAGTCGTTCACCAGAATTACTAATTCTGAATGCACCAGTTGTCACAATTGTAGAAGCTAAAAAAGAAAATATCAATGCAGGATTAGGTCAGTGTGTAGCAGAAATGTTAGCAGCTAAATTGTTTAATGAACGTGAGGGTAATAACATTCAGGCAATTTATGGAACTGTCACCACTGGAACTAACTGGAAGTTTTTGAAGCTTATTGGGCAAGTGATTGAAATTGACTTGAGCGAGTATTATATTAATAACATAGGTAAAATTATCGGGATTTTATCTAACATCCTGACAGAAGAAGTATTTTAACTAATTCTGGAGATTTAACAAGTTTTGTGGTAGCGTCTAAATCCCGTTAGAAATCTTAATTACGAATTACGAATTACGAATTACGAATTATTTTAATATGCTTGTCAAGTCAACCTCTGCTGAACAAAGAACAGTGCTACATAACATTAGCTGGGAAACCTTTGAAGCCTTGCTGAGAGATACAGGTGAAGATAGAGGTTCTCGCTTTGCTTATGACTGCGGTGTTTTAGAAATCATGACTCCACTTTTTGAACATGAAAACCCCAAAATTCAATTTGACCGTTTTATTCTAGTTTTAGCTGAAGAATTAGGAATTGAAATTAGAAGCGCTGGTTCTACAACATTGAAGCGGAAAATATCAAAGCGGGGAATAGAGCCAGATACTTGCTATTATATCCAGAATGAACTAGCCATTAGGGGTAAGCAAAGTTTAGATTTAGAAAATGATCCGCCACCTGACTTAGCAGTTGAGATTGATATTACCAGTAGTTCAGTTAACAAATTGGGGATTTATTCAGCGTTGGGTGTAACTGAACTTTGGAGATACGACGGGCAAAATTTAAAATTTTATCAGTTGATAGAAGGGCAATATGTCGAGTGTAAGTTTAGTATTGCCTTCCCTATAGTTTCAGTGAGTGAGATAAGCAGATTTATTGAGCAGAGTAAAAGTATAGGAGAAATTGCTTTACTTAAATCATTTCGCGTTTGGGCTAAGGATAAAATAGGATAGTTATTCATATTGTATTTTACTCTATTATCTGGATTACAGTCTGCCGGATTGTATGGTGAAATTACGGGTTATATTGTGAACTTTTACCAGACAAACAACAAAATCAGAATTGCAGTAATTATGGTTTACCAATTATAGTTACCGCATTTGTACCAGCCTACTTTGCCTGTTCATAAGCAGCATTGATTTTAGCTAGCGATCGCAGCCGTTCGTCATTGTCTACAGTATGTATGCATTTTTGTACAAGGTAGCAGCGATTTTGAGGTTAATGTTCTATAACCCATCCAATGCCTTCACAGCCTGGGCAAAGTAGCCGCTTTAAATGCTCTGTTTCGAGTGCTTGTTTCCCATTCCAGTCGTCGGGGGAAACTACAAAAACGCGATTGCTACCACAGAAGGCGCAAAGTACTTTCTTGGTCTTGGTTTTTCTCTGTTCAAAGTTTGTCATTGCTACGTAGTTTACCGCCGTAAGCATCCCTCTTTGGTTTTGATGTGCATTAAACAATTATTGTCCATCTCTAAAACCTACTTTTATAAGGGATTTGGGGCAATGACACGAACTCTTTAAAGTGGATAATAATACTTTAATGTACAGGAATGTGAAAATTTAACCCAACTTTGGTATTCTAAGAATTAAAAAATGAGAAAATTGTCTGAAAAAATTAGATTATGTCACACGAATCCATTTTCGATAGCAGAACACGCAAATCTAACTTAGTTTCGTTTAAGTTAGAAGACATTCGACTTCAAGTGGAGAATAACGAAGTTGCTGATGTTACAGTTAACTTGGATTATATCGATGGGCTGAACCCAAGTGAATTAAAAAATGTCGTACCCATTGCTAATAAGATCAAAGATTACCTGACTAATTATCCAAATAATCCCAATGACTTATTTGAAGTTATCAATCGCAATCTCACGGAAGAACTGCTAACTGATGACAATCTAGGGCTTTCTGAGGTGCTAGACTCTTTAAGTGTGAATCTTGATGCCGCACCTGCCATTATTCCTTTCCAATTTGACAGCACAAGTACTCGTACCCCAAATAGTGACATAAACGATATTATTTCATTTCGTTTAGAAGACGTTACATCTCCAATTGATGGTGGTATAGTTGCCGATGTCACTGTTAATTTAGATTATCTTGATGGAATTGACTCAAGTGTATTTAAAGATGTCATACCCATCGGTAATTACATTAAAGATTTCTTGGGAAATTATCCAGTAGAAGCAGGTCTTTATGAAGTCCTCAATCGCGACCTTACCCAAGGATTACTAAATGATAGCAATATAGGGCTATCTGGGGTATTGGACTCATTAAGCGTTAATCTGGATGTGTCACCAAAAATTATTCCTTTCCAATTTGACACCACAATTACCCGCACAGCCAATGGTGATATTAACAATATTGTCTCATTTCAATTAGAAGATATTTTACTTCCTATTGATGGTGCTAGTGTTGCTGATGTCGTCGTCAACTTGGATTATATCGATGAAATTGACCCAAACGCCTTCAAAGATGTCATCCCCCTTGGTAATTTCATTGAAGATTATCTCACAAATTATTCTCATCCCAATGACTCTTTTGAAGTCGTAAACAACAATTTAGGCAATGCATTGCTAACTGATTCTAATCTAGGACTTTTCTCGGTGCTAGACTCACTAACTGTTACGTTAGGTGCATCACCTGGTGTTATTCCTTTTCAATTTAATAATACTGCCACCCTTACCCCAATTGGGACTACAATCTTTGGAGGAAGCGAATTTACTCAGTTTTGTGATATCTACGGTATTGTCTAGGTTAACGGAGGGTGATAGGAGGTAACAGGATTTAGGATAATTTATCCAATCACTAGTAAGAATGTAATCAAAGCGATCGCACCTCACAAAATCAACTCAAAGAATCTGGATCTATCCCCAACCTTCGCAATTCTTCTGCTAGTCTTTGAACGCGTTCTTCAGCAGTGGTAGCGCGTTGTTCGGCAGCGATCGCTCGTTCTTCTGGTGTTAAATATCTAACTCCTTGTTTGTCATACCAATACAACCAATCTCGCGTAATTCCCTGATAGGTTCCCCGTTCATAACCAATTGCTAAACCTATCTCTGATAACCAAACTAAATTTCCTGGCTGCAATACATATTCACCATTTACAAAGCGATAAACTTCTAAAGGTGGTTTTCTCCGACGTTGGGGATTGTAAACAACATAATACAAAATCTCCATCTCAGCATAAAGTTTCTTTTTGCTGGTGTATTCCCCACGCCGTCTGTGAGAAACAACTTCTAATGCCATAATTGGCATCACCTTTTCTTCCCACAACACATAGCTTAAACGTAAGTTCTCATCAAAAACTCGCTCGACTCCTAAACTTAAAAACCCATCGGGTACAATCGGCGGTAATTCGGGATCATAATATATCCCTATATCAACCCCAAAAAACCAATCCATCCGGTTTGTCCACAGCCAAGCTAAGATGGCTTCTAGCAAGCCAGGAATCAAATGTTGTAGTTGATTATCCACAGGTTCATCGTCCGAATCGGGCAGATCCTCGGCGGAGGGTAAGCAGTGCAATGGGTTGTAATTTAACATGGTGGGTGCAAGCGCAAACTTATAATATTGATGATATCTATCCACCTCTGACTTTTTCTTGCGATAATTCCCAAGGGGGACGCGCTCTCCATTGGTTAGTAAAAGAGGGATAGATGACACTCAAGCGATTAGTTTTAATTTTTATACTGACGCCGATAGCAGTTCTGTTGGCAGTTTCGGCTTTATTCAGTAGTTGGCAAGAACCTCAGTTCCAAAGTCGCCTAGAACTATACCAAACTAATATTGCTCTCCAAGCCCAAGCTTGGCAATCAGAAGATAGTGGTGATGACAATCTCAAAGCCGTTCAGGAAGCAATACTTGGTGAGCAACCCCTGGAGGGCGCCACAAAGCAGTATCAAGAGGCGCGTCGATCAGTTGAAGCTAATTTAGACAAAGTTAACAATAAACTTGCACAATTACGCTCTCAACCTGAAATCACTCCCATACCTCCGAAACCTTTACCGGATGTTTCTCCCACTACTAAAACTTCTAAACAGGGAGAGCAACAGTTACAGCAGTCCCTTAAGCAATTACAAAAATTACTGGCTGAATTAGACTTGCGCGTGGGAATTTTACAAGCACAGCAAGGACAGACGGATACAGCTCTCAAAACTTGGAGCGAATTACAACAACGCTCAGATATCAATCTAGAATCTGGAGAAACCGCAGCTGTATTAAGTGGACTATGGAGCAATCCTCCTCGTCTGCTCCAAAATTCTCAAGAACGGATTCAGAAGAATTTAGAAGGTTGGTTTCGCTCTACTGCTTTGGTTCAGCTATACCAACTCCAGCAACGACAAGACGCTTTATCAGCAGTTAAAGCTGCACAACAAGAATCTGCTGCTCAAGCGGTGATCAAATTAGCAGTTATTGGCACTATCCCCACTTTGGCAGCTTTAACTGGTTTAATATTGCTGATTTTCTTAATTGCTCAACGCTTGTTGAAAGGAAAAGCCTCGTTACTAGCTCAAAATTCTGATGTCCCTTGGTCAACACCTTGGGATGGTGAAACGATTTTGCAGGTTTTTATCGTCGGCTTTTTCTTCATGGGACAAATTTTTGTCCCTTTATTGCTCTCGCTGCTCCCCATCCCTCGGCCTGCGGGTGATGTGCGACTTCAAGCTTTTTATGTTTTAGTTAGTTACTTTCTAGTAGCATCGGGTGCGTTGTTAGTGCTGTATTTCTCTCTCAAACGCTTTTTTCCATTACCAGAATTTTGGTTTCGCTTCCGTTTTCAAGATAATTGGTTTTTGTGGGGACTGGGAGGCTATTGCGCGGCTTTACCTATAGTTGTGGTAGTATCTTTGATCAATCAACAGCTATGGCAAGGACAGGGTGGTAGTAACCCTTTGTTGCAATTAGCGCTGGAAAGCCAAGATGGTGTAGCACTTGGTATATTTTTCTCCACAGCAGCGATCGCAGCTCCATTTTTTGAAGAAATTCTGTTTCGCGGCTTTTTGTTACCCTCTCTGACTCGCTACTTACCCGTGTGGGGAGCGATTCTGATCAGTAGTTTGTTGTTTGCGATCGCTCACCTCAGTTTGTCAGAAATTCTCCCCCTCACTGCATTGGGCATTGTCTTAGGGGTCGTTTACACGCGATCGCGCAACCTCCTGGCTCCTATGCTCCTTCACAGCCTCTGGAATAGTGGTACATTATTAAGTCTATTTGTCTTAGGTAGCAATTAGCACTAAAAAAGCACTGTTGCCAAAAATAAAAATATCTGATTTTATCTGCGTAGGTAAGAACAATTACTAGTTATATCTTGTGATTAGTGCGATCGCGTTTCATGCCCTGTGGAAGCGATGTCTACGACAGGTTACGCCTATGCAAAAAATCCGGAAATAATACTGATGGACTTGTAAAAAGTGGTGTAGCAGTTTTCGCTGATTCGTGAGGTTCATTTCTCTCAAGATAAATGTCTTACTTAAAAATCTGCAAAATTGCTGCACTAGGGTTTGCGATCGTCAAATCCACCAAAAATTATTAAGGAGCGCCAGATTTTCCGGCTATGCCGGAAGACATTTTAGCGTACCCTCTGTAATAGAAGAAAAGTATGCTGATTTTGGTTATTTCTCTTGGGGCTTACTTGTACTGAAAAAATTAAAAATATATGTATTAAGCAAGTAGATGTATTTGCTTTGATTACAATAAAGATTTTATTTTTATACCTCACTTATCAAGGAGCAGCACTATGTCAAATTTCAACCCCACTCACCCTACCAAACAACTTCTAGCTGGTTACTGTGGCATTATCCTTGGAGGATTTGGGGTTCATAAGTTTATTCTAGGATACGCTCCAGAAGGCTTTACCATGTTGGTGATTTCTGTAGTCGGAGGTTCTTTCACTTATGGTATTGCCTTGTTAGTCATGCTACTTGTAGGTTTAATTGAAGGCATGATTTATTTGAACAAGCCTCCTGAAGAATTTGTAAATACCTACTTTGTGAATAAACAGGGCTGGTTCTAGTGTAAGAAGGCAGTTCATGCTTAGAGGCAGATTATATTTCTTTTTATAAGAAGAATTCAGAACTCAGAAGTCAGAATTCAGTATGAATTTTGTATGAGTGGGTGATAGTGTAGCCTCTTCTCTTCCTCGCCTTAAACTTCTATCCCTTTATGGGTAGATAATTCTGTATTCTGACTCCTGATTTATTGATATGCTCATTTTCAAACCTAAACAGCTTAACTGGGCAATATTCTTCTTGTTGGGCATAGGGTATTTCAGCGTTATGTCTCATTTGGAAATCAACTATTTCTTAAAAAGCCTGATTGCGATCATGCCAATGCAGGTGGTAGCTATTATTTATGTGACTTATTTACGCTGGAGCCGTCATTGACCCTCAGCAAGATACGATAAATTAAGAAATTTAATAGGGTTGACATACAGTCGTAGTTCCATATTTCGCCTACGCTCAAATTAGAGACGCTTTTACTCAGGCGTTGAATTTCTGTAGCGAATCTAAACACTTGCCATGCAACTTGTCCCAAAAACTAAGCTAGCCCCAGAATTTGACCCAATCCTAGAGAAAATTATTCTCGATGTTGGGGGTATGAAGTGTGCGGGGTGTGTGAACGCAGTAGAGCGACAGCTAACCCAACATCCAGGAGTCAAGAGTGCCTGTGTGAACCTGGCCACAGAAGTAGCAGTTGTAGAGTCAGAAACTGGTGCGGTAGATGCAGATGCACTAGCACAAAGATTAACAGCCGTTGGATTCCCGACTCAACCCCGAAAACCTAATGGCATCGCAGGCGAGATATCTACCTTACCAGACCCAGCAGAACGACAACGCCGAGAAATGCGCTCTTCTGTTAGGCAGTTAGCGATCGCTGCAATCTTACTATTATTGTCAGGAAGTGGACATTTTGGTAATCTTGGTAGCTTAGTGCTGCCAGTGCTAAATAACATCTGGTTTCACTGTGGACTGGCGACAGTAGCGTTATTAATTCCTGGTCGCCCGATTATAGTAGATGGCTGGCTGGGCTGGCGGCGAAATGCGCCTAACATGAACACCCTGGTGGGACTGGGAACGCTGACAGCCTACATTGCTAGTTTAGTCGCGCTGCTCTTTCCGAAAATGGGTTGGGAGTGCTTCTTTGACGAACCAGTGATGATGCTGGGCTTTATTCTTTTGGGAAGGACATTAGAGCAACAAGCTAGAGGTCGTGCTGCTGCTGCATTTAGGAAATTACTAGCACTCCAGCCACAGGTAGCACGATTGATTGCCAACCCAGAGAAAGGAGGAATGGGATCTTCTAGCGTAGAGATTCCTGCTGAACAGGTGCGTGTTGGTGAATGGGTACAAGTGCTGCCAGGTGATAAAATCCCTGTCGATGGTGAAGTGGTAGTTGGTAAAACAACGGTGGATGAATCCATGTTGACTGGGGAAGCCGTGCCAGTAATTAAGCAACCAGGCGATATGGTGACAGGAGGGACGCTAAACCAATCAGGAGCGATCGCTATTCAAACAACCCGGACTGGAAGTGATACAACTTTAGCTCGAATTGTCGCCCTAGTAGAAGCCGCCCAAACTCGAAAAGCCCCAGTACAGAAATTAGCAGATACAGTAGCTGGTTACTTTACTTATGGAGTGCTGACAGCATCTGTATTAACATTTGTCTTTTGGTACTTTTTCGGCACTCACATCTGGACTGATGTCAGCATGTCTGGTGGCATGGAAATGATGGGCCACGCTACACATGAAGCTCCCCACTCCCCTTTATTAATTAGTTTAAAACTAGCGATCGCAGTTATGGTAGTCGCCTGTCCCTGTGCTTTGGGACTTGCCACACCAACAGCCATTCTTGTCGGGACTGCTATGGGCGCAGAACGGGGTCTGTTAATCAAAGGCGGCGATGTTTTAGAAAAAGTACACAAGTTAAACACCGTAGTCTTTGATAAAACCGGCACTTTGACCACGGGTAATCCCATCGTTACAGATTGTCTGTTAATTGAGGAAATGGGGAGTGGGGAGTGGGGAGTAGGGAGTATGGAAACCCACTCCCCACTCTCTACTCCCTACTCCCTAATCCAACTAGCAGCAGCCGTAGAAAGCGGTACTCACCACCCCCTAGCAAAAGCGATTCAGCAAGAAGCACAACAGCAACATTTATCTATTCCAGAGGCTGTGGACTTTCACACGGAACCAGGACTAGGGGTATCTGCTGTCGTAGAGGGCAAAATTGTACTATTGGGTAACTGGGACTGGTTGAGTTGGCACGGCATTGCCATTAACGAAACTGCACAACAGGTAGCAGAGGATTTGGCAACAGATGGTAAAACAGTCGTTTGCGTAGCTGTTGGTGGGACTTTAGCTGGGTTAATTGCTGTTTCTGATACCCTTAGACCAGATGCCCAATCCACCGTAGACAAATTGCGTCAGATGGGCTTACGGGTAATGCTACTCAGTGGCGATCGCCAAGAAGCAGCTAATGCCATAGCCAAACAACTAGGATTAGATAGTGCTGATGTCATAGCAGGTGTTCCCCCAGCAAAAAAAGCGGCTGCAATACAGTCTCTCCAGTTAAAAGGGACAAGGGGACAAGGAGACAAGGGGACAAAGAAAACTCCTAACTCCTCACTCCGTACAGACACGATTAATCGCGTCTCTATCCACTCAGTAGTCGCAATGGTAGGAGATGGAATCAACGATGCTCCAGCTTTATCGCAGGCAGATGTAGGAATTGCTTTACACTCCGGGACAGATGTGGCGATGGAAACTGCTGAAATTGTCCTAATGCGCGATCGCTTAAACGATGTCGTCGAATCTATTCAGCTTAGTCGCGCCACTTTCAACAAAATCCGCCAAAATTTATTCTGGGCTTTTGCATATAATACAGTTGGAATTCCTTTAGCAGCAGGCGTTTTGTTCCCTAGTCTGGGTTTTGTTCTTAACCCCTCTGGTGCTGCTGCATTAATGGCTTTTAGCTCTGTTAGCGTCGTTACAAACTCAATATTATTACGGCGATTAGCTCATCACCCCTAGAATTTGCATCTCAACAATCTCAAATTAAACTGAGTTGCCCCGTCAGGCTTTTACGCAGCCCATAGAGCCTCTTGGGAAACTTACCAAAGCTATCATAGCTAGTGGAGTAGAACGAATATGTTCTACTCTTTCAAGGTATTATGCAACTTTAAAGCTTACTTAGATCAGCACCACAGACTTATGGTGCGCGAAAATGGCAAGATACGATACTAAACATATATTGATTAATCACAGTTTCACCAATTTGTCAATGGCAGCAGAAACCAATGAAAACCATCTACTGATTATTGAAGACGATCAAGGTCGCAAAGAATTTTCTCTGGAGCACCCCGTCTACTCTATCGGTAGAGATCGTGAGTGTAATATCCGTTTGATGTCGCAGTTTGTCTCCCGCCGCCATGCCACATTAGTGAGATTGCCACGAGATCATAATAGTCAGAGCTACTATTACCGGATTGTAGATGGCGATGCCAAAGGCAAGCCTAGTTCCAACGGTTTGATGATTAATGGACGTAAAATACCAGCTCACGATCTCAGAAATGAAGATGAGATCGTTTTTGGCCCTCAAGTACGTGCTATTTATTACCTTTTAAGAAACACTCAACGTTTGGGACAAACGGATTCGAGTGAGTACGATATTACATTAATAAACCCCGGCATGGCCGAGGATTTAGAGGATGTGGGAGAGTGAATTATAACTACCAATAACAACTTGATAATCCCACGGCTTGAAGGCGTGGGAGTGTCAATTCAATCACCAAAGCTATCCTGCAATACTTTCAATCAAATGCCAATGGCGGCTACTTTCAATAGACTGCTTGATAGCTTCAAACATTTGTCGGCAGTAATTATCTAGTTGGAGTGGTAGTTCTTCATTTTTAATCACAATGCTCATCCGAGTTTCTGTTTCAGTAGATTTTGATTTATCAATCAATACTTCTACTGTGATCAATTTAGGAAAAGGAACATGCCCCGGAACCTCACGAGCGATAATATAATCGCCAGTGTAGTATTGAATATCCAACTGACAGTCCTGTAGAAGTTCTACAAGTAACGGCAACAGATGGTCACTAGGAACAGAAACAGTAAATGAACAGGTATAGCGAGCCATAATAGCCCCACGCCTTGCAACACTCTGTCCATCCTATAATACTGAAGTATCTAAACGAAAAGTGATTAAACCAATTCGCAATTCGCAATGACGCGACGCTCGTTCGCCTTTGGCGTCTCCCCTTGGGAGAAGACTCGCTAACGCAATTCGCAATTACGTTTTGTAACAGCCCGAAACTTTGTTAAAAAAGCAAAGTTTTTTGAAATCAGGCATTACGAGGTATACAGTCATATCTGTTCTATCCACAATAAAAGTGTCGTCAGCTGAAAGTTTGATCAAAAACTTTACAATAAAGGTTTGGCTGAGGTAGAACATGAAAGTCGCAATTACTGGAGCAACAGGATTTGTCGGTAGTCGTTTGGTACAACAACTCCATGCAAAAGGTGATCAAATAGTAGTATTAACTCGAAACACCACCTTTGCTCAAAAGGTTTTTCCATCCGAGGCTTTTCCAAATGTAGAAATTGTTGCTTATACACCAAATGCATCTGGTTCTTGGCAAAGTGTCATCGCTAGTTGTGATGGCGTAGTTAATCTGGCAGGAGAACCTATTGGCGAAGGACGCTGGACACCAGAACGTAAACAAGAAATCCTCAATAGCCGGAAGCTAGGTACACAAAAAATAGTTGAAGCAATAGCTAACGCTAACCCCAAAACGGCAGTCGATACAACGGGGGGAACCCCCGCAACGCGCTGCCTCCCAACTGTGTTAATTAACGCTTCGGCTATTGGCTACTACGGCACCAGCGAAACGGCAACCTTTGATGAAACAAGTGTATGTGGTAACGATTTTCTCGCCCAAGTCTGCCAAGCCTGGGAAGCAGAAGCGAGCAAGGTACAAGATGCTGGTGTACGGTTGGTAATTCTGCGTTTTGGAATTGTTCTGGGTAATGGTGGTGCTTTAGGTAAAATGATTCCGCCTTTTAAAATGTTCGCTGGTGGACCTATTGGCAGTGGTCGGCAGTGGTTCTCATGGGTTCATGTAGACGATTTAGTTAACCTGATTCTGGAAGCTTTAACCAAACCAGAAATAAAAGGTGTATATAATGGCACTGCCCCTAACCCAGTCAGAATGGCAGATTTAAGCCAAACCTTGGGACAAGTGATGAATCGCCCTTCTTGGTTGCCTGTTCCTGGTTTTGCGATCGAAGCTCTTTTAGGAGACGGGGCTATGGTAGTTTTAGAAGGTCAACAAGTCCTTCCCAAGCGCACCCTGAAAACAGGTTTTGAGTACAAATATCCTAATTTGCAATCAGCATTAAGACAAATTCTTACATAGTTGAAAGGGAGTAGGGAGTGGGAATTTTAGATTTTAGATTTTAGATTTTGAATTAAATTTGAATCTAAAAGACGCTCGCAGACTCGCTCTAAGCGTACTCCTACGGAGAAGAAAGCTACGCGCAGCGTCTCGTAGAGAAGCCATGCCGTAAAGCCTTCAGCATAGCTACGGTTAAGGCGCAGCCTCTCTTAGAGAAGGCTTTACGCTGTGCTATCGTCAATTTAAAATCTAAAATTGAATTACCCAATCCCTTGACTATTGACTAGATAGAAATTTTTTGGAAACCCAACTGATAATACCACTGAGAATAGCACCGCCCATAAGGATGCCGATCGCTGGGTTAAACACGGGTTGCCACAGTTTATGCCACAAATCCAAACCCAAGTTTACTCCAATAGAATCACCGATCGCAGCGATCGCTAACCAGATAAAGCCAAACAAAACCAAAAAAACATCGGCGACTAAAATCGTGTTTAGCCAATTTAATAATTTATCTTTCATGATTGGAATGGGGAATGGGGAATAGGGAATTGGGAATGGAAAATGAGGAATGGAGAGTTGGTATTAATAAAAGACTAGGTAGACAAGGGAGAAGACTTATTCAATAATTTCTCTTTGTTCCCCCACTCCCGACTCCCGACTCCCGACTCCCCATCCTTATTCTTCAAACAGCCAATTTTTGACTTTTGTCAAACTCTGCCAATCTGGTTTTCTACTTAAACCATCTTGAATACTGGTTTTTATTTCATCGCGCCATTCTTCATTGACAAAAATTAGCTGCTGTGCTATGTCAATATGTTCTCGTAAACCTTTTTGACCTGTTTCCAGCATTGCTAAGGACAGATTGACTCTAGCTTGTGGGTCTTGTGGATTTAATTTGACTGCTTTCTGTGCAGCTTTGTAAGCCAAATTGGGTTTGTTATCGAGTAGATATAACCAGGACAAACAAATCCAAGCAGCACTAGTTTTAGGAGCGCGATCGCACACTTCTTTAAATACAGGGATTAAAGAATCTACTGCTTCTCCTGCTTTATAGCGTTCTAAACCTGTATCAAACAGGGATTCAACTGTATTAGTCATTGGTCATTAGTCATTAGTCATTGGTTATTAGTCATTTGTCTTTCGTCCAATGACAAGGGACAAATGACAAATGACAATATTACACCCCAAATGACTTGCCGCAACCACAAGTTTGATTGGCATTGGGGTTAGTGAATTGAAAGCCACCGCCAATCATGGCATCGCTGTAATCGAGCATTAAACCGTAGAGATATAATAAACTCTTACGATCGCTGACAATTTTGAAGCCATCATAGTCAAAAACTTCATCCTGTGGGGTGATCTTGCTAGTGTCTTCAAAGTCCATCATGTAAGACATCCCTGAACAGCCACCCTGACGGACTCCTACCCGTAAGCAGAAGTCTGTGCCTTGCTTGTCCCGGAGGGATTTTACCTGGTGCAATGCGGCTTCGCTCAACAGAATTCCGCGTTGTTGAGACTGAATTGCTTGTGTCATCTGCTTTTTCAACTCCTTAATTAGTATAAGCTTTACCCTATATCGGCTTGTTAATGCCTCTAGGTTGCCATTAGTGTTTTTGTATTCATTCTAGCGGCTTAGATGCCGTTAGATACCAAATTGTAAACACTCCGTCAAAAGCAGCCAAACATTTTTATTCTAGAATTGAGAGACTTCAGTGTGTTTAGAGATTCGGTTTTTTTGGAATTCAAGTCTGGCGGCAGTCTGAGAAGCAACTATTTTTCAGGTGCAGCCATAAAAACCTAATCCGAGGCTAGCTATCCCCCAAAGTCTACTTCCAAATTGCTTCTTTTGATTAATTTATTCTATGACAAGTTTTAATCGCTCTACCAGTCGTCGGTTGAAGAAATTAACTCAAATTCCTTCTGTATGGGAGGGCGATCGCCGTCCGTTGTCATCACCAAACCAGCACTCAGATGAGGAAAAGGGAGAATGCATTCTTTGGGTAGATTACTCCCAAGGTGTGGTTCGAGGAATGGACGTGGTAGCTTCAGATATCGGCCCAGAAGCAATAGTTCGGACTTTAATGCAAGCAATGGAGCATCCCCACAGTCCGGCAAGACCTGCTAGACCTCAAAGAATTGTAGTCAAAGACCGCGAGATTCAATTTTACCTGCGGGGGGTGCTGCAAGATTTGGATATTGCCATTGACTACGCACCAGAACTGCCTTTAATTGACGAACTGTTTCGCGGGTTTGCTGACATCCTCGATAGTCAAACCCCCGACTTACCACCACAATATGCACAAATCTTGCGAGAGAAAGCATTTGCAATTTGGCAAGCAGCACCTTGGGAATTTTTGGAAGAACAGCAAATTTTGTCAATCGAGATTAATAAGTGGGATGTTGGCACACTCTATGCCTCAGTCATGGGAATGCTGGGAATGGAGTATGGGATTTTGTTTTATCGCTCAGAAGAGTCTTTAAAACAGTTTCGCGCCGCCGTTTTAACGGATCAAGAATCAACGGAGCATTTAGAAGAAGCGTTCCTTAAGCAAGATTGCTTATTTCTCACCTTTGAGAGTAGTGACGAAACCGATGAAGATGAAGAAAGTGATTTGGCGGATTTGCCATTATCAGAAATTGACCCAACCTTTGGTAATATTCACCCCTTAGAAGGACTACGTTCTGTTTTGTATGACGAAGAAGCACTTGTAATCTTGGTTGCAATCGAAAGCTTAATCCGCTTTATTCGCGATCATCGTCGCCAGCTTCATGAGGACATCTTCCCTCCCCTCAGCCGTCGCTATCGCATTTCTCTGCCGCAGCCGGAAGAATCAACTAAATCTCTGCCTGTTACAGTCTCTACCATGCCACAGTTAGCAGCACAATTAGAGGAAATGGCAGGCTTTGATGTCGATGACGAGGAGAGCGAAAACCTTGACTCCCCAAATTTCCAATCATTGCAAGATGACTTGATACCAGAAGATTCCTTCCTCAGCTTAGGTGTGGTGTCCTGGGAAATGTTGGAGTCTCTGCGTAAAGGGGTTAGCTACCATCCGGCTGGTGAAATCAAACAAGTGGGTGACGGTTTGCCGGTGATTTTAATTCAAACTTCCCGACCCAAGGCTAAGACTGTAATTGAAAGAATAGAAGCAATAGGCGGACTGAGAGCAATTTGCTTTAATCCAGGTGCCGATCCTTTCGATGGCGATCGCTACGACCTGGGTTTATTGCAAACTCAAAATGGGGAATTGTTCCTATTTGGGGAATTTTTAGATGAAGATCCTATTCATGTAGAAGCCCGCAAAAAATGGAATCAGCGCTGTAAAAATACTAAGGGCTACTGTGGTTTAATCATTGCCAAAGGGCTAACCGGAGCTTCCCGTGGCAATCCTCAGTTACGAGATATGATGGCTTTGTTTGAAGCGCGATCGCTTTCACCTAAAGATTTAGGTATTGGCACTCTTCAACTGATGCCCCAACTTAAATTTGAATAGTTGCACGAATTGCCTCAATCCTCAATCTCAAATTGTACTTATGACAAATTACAGCAGTTTTCCTTTGCATGAAGTATAAAGCTACGGGTTTTGAAGCAGGAGGTACAAAGTCTTTATATCTGATGCGTGAATTTTGCATTTTGTACCTCACTTTCTTGCAAAGTGCTGTAAGTTGATGGGTATTTGATTTACATATTGACTAAAACTGCATTCGTCAGAAGAAAAAGGGAAAGCTTTATCTTTTAAGGTTGACCATTCTTCTTTTTACAAGCTGAGTCCTAAGTAAAGTAAAAAGTACTTAGGATTTTTGCATTTGTATATACCTCAACCTTTGTGGGCGATCTTTTCACAAGAAATAATGCGTCTTTGTTACAGCAGCCATAAATTTATGTATGGGGTTTCCCCTGTCCCCTTTCCTCTTTTTAACTCAATAGGCTTGGGTTAAGCCAGAAAAATAAATTTGCGTAGGTTGGATTGAGGAACGTAGACCCAAAGGGGTTTCACGCAGGGTAAACCTACATTTTCGGGCATTTGTTGGGTTTCACTTCGTACCCCTACGGGGATCTTGCTACAACCCAAGCGTATTGCTTTTTAACTCTTCAAACTTCCGATTCTAAGAAAGCCAAAGATTGAAAAATCCAGAGCGGAGAAAATCTCCGCTCTGGATTTTCCTTTAGCTCAGAGTTCTCTCTGAATTTTGCTATATATCAACAGCAAGTAGATGACCAAAGATTAGAAGCTAATTTTACATTAATTTCATGAAGTAGGTATATTTTGAAATTTTTTAAGTAATTTTATATGAATATTTACCAGTATAAATCAGTACAAAGGGCTAAAAATTTCTCTACAAAGTTCTGTTTAATAAAATCTAGGTGACGTACTTAGATACCGAAATATGTTTTTAACCATTTTCTGAGTTTTTCATCTTGTTATGTATTAATTTAATTAAAAAAAATCCCAGAATATATCTTTTTCTTTGTAATTTTTTTATAAAGCATGAGAATGAATTTATTTAGTCCCTAAATAAAGATTATTTAAAGTATATAAACAATAGCTATAATGAATACATAATTTAAAAAATACGGAACATACAATTGCTTTTATGGGTAAACTTACTAAATAATAAATGTTTGCAAATCCAAAGTATATTAGCAGTAATTTATTTTTTAAGTGTGAAAAATGTACTGCCTAATTTATGGCGCAAAAAATTAAAAAAAATAGTTTGTTTAATCTTTCAATAGATACATACTATGAATGGGAAACAAAGCACTGACTCTAAGAAAAACTATTTCGCTAGAGAGAAGATAAAACACATCTCAGATTGCATCCTATTTTTACGGCGAGTTAGTCTAAAAGCATGAAGCAAAAATAAAATATTGTCATCGGCAACAGTCAACTAACACCATATCTGTTTAGAGAGCATCTATCTGTGTAAAATTACAGATAATGCTGTTAAAATTTACCAAACAACTCAGCTATTTACACCCAGAAAACTGAGGATTATACTCTTTTTGGTAGTTACTATTTTGGCGCAAAGAAGCAATTAGCTTGATCCAGATAGCCAAAATTCATAAACGTTGAAGTAGCTATTAACTTCGTGGTTACAGTAATGGGTTCAGATAGGTGTTTGTTTTAGAGCAAGCGTTTATTTGCCTAATTTTAAGTGATTATTCACAACCTCTATAGACATTGTAACCCGCCTGTTAGAAAGCATTTCAGTATGGTAATGATTCTGAAGCTTTATTTTCTAGTGTTATGTGAGATGTTCTCTCCAAGTGGGTTTGGCAAACTTGGTTAAGAGATAAGGTCAAGTATTTCCGATGGAGAATAAATTTGGAAATCTTGATTGAGTCAACAATAGGTGTCTCAAATTCGTTTATGAAATTTCATTGTCAGGCTTTACTCATGATGTTAGTAGCGTTATTATCTTCAAAAGCAACTATGTGGTCTTTATCCTGTCATAAGACTAACAAATAAAGTGTAGTTTTTTATTTTTTTTAGGAAATGATGAATACTTTGACAAAACGAACATTTTTAATATTAATAATATTACTTGTTTCGTGAGACAAATTCTGATAACCTTATCGGTTCCCTCTTTAATTTAGAATTTTTCGACGATCTAAATATCCAGCAGATAACATGATAATGACAAACAAAAAATGGGCTGTTAAACGTATAACTGTTAATCTTGCAACACAGGAAGCGGAAAAGCTAGAAAAATATTGTGAACAAACAGGTAGACCCGCAACCGATGTGATTCGCGAACTGATTAGAAGTTTGCCTGTCTCCGATGACGATAAAGATGTAAACAAGTAAGAAGTTACTTTTACGGCTAACCAGATAACTGCTTTGTTACCAAAAAATAGCTATGATATTTTTTTGAGTCTGCCGCTATGGACAAGAGTTTGTCTAGCTGATACAGACGCGTTTTTCTCGCGTCTGGTCAATTGCCGGGATTAAAACGAGCGATCAAAAAGATTTTAGTATCGAAATTACGATGCTTTAATATGCTGGTGAAGTTGATATTAAGTAGCAAATTCCGACACCAACCCAGTTACAATCTGTAAAGAAACTGAAAAGGAACGACGGAATGCGTGTTGCAATCGTAGGTGCGGGACTGGCTGGGCTAGCAACCGCAGTAGATTTAACTGATGCTGGTTGTGAAGTAGAGATTTTTGAGTCTCGTCCGTTTGTGGGTGGTAAAGTTGGCAGTTGGGTTGATGGCGATGGCAACCATATAGAAATGGGTTTGCATGTATTTTTCGGCTGCTACTACCAACTATTTGACTTAATGAAGAAAGTGGGGGTGTTAGAAAACTTACGCCTCAAAGAACATACCCACACTTTTATTAATAAAGGAGGGCGCACTGGTGGTTTAGATTTTCGCTTCTTTACAGGTGCGCCTTTCAATGGCTTAAAGGCATTTTTCACGACTTCCCAACTATCGTTACAAGATAAACTGCAAAATGCGATCGCTTTGGGTACTAGTCCCATAGTTCGCGGGTTGGTAGACTTTAACGGGGCGATGAAAACCATCCGCAACTTAGATAAAATCAGCTTTGCCGACTGGTTTCGCAGTCACGGTGGCAGTAATGGCAGCATCAAACGCTTATGGAATCCCATTGCCTACGCATTGGGATTTATTGATTGCGAAAATATGTCTGCCCGTTGTATGTTAACGATATTCCAGTTATTTGCAGTCCGAACTGAAGCTTCAGTTTTGCGAATGCTGGAAGGTTCTCCCCATGAGTATTTACACAAGCCCATTCTGGAGTATTTAGAAGTCAGAGGCACGAAAGTTTACACGCGTCGGCAAGTTCGGGAAATTCAATTTACTGAGTTAGAGGAACAAACCCGCGTCACTGGTATAGTAGTTGCCCAAGGTGATACATTAGAAACTATAACTGCTGATGCTTATGTCTTTGCCTGTGATGTTCCAGGAATTCAACGCATCCTACCGCACGAGTGGCGTAAGTGGTCAGAATTTGACAATATTTACAAACTAGATGCAGTGCCAGTGGCTACAGTACAGTTACGTTTCGATGGTTGGGTAACTGAACTGAACGATGGAGAGCAACGTAAACAACTAAATCACGCGGCTGGAATTGATAATTTGCTGTACACAGCCGATGCTGACTTTTCTTGTTTTGCTGATTTGGCGTTGACTAGCCCTGCTAATTATTATCGCCCAGGACAAGGTTCATTGTTACAACTGGTGCTGACACCGGGAGATCCGTTTATTGCACAAAGTAATGAAGCGATCGCACAGCATGTCCTCAAGCAAGTGCATGAACTGTTTCCCTCGTCGCGCGAGTTAAATATGACTTGGTACACTGTGGTAAAACTTGCTCAATCTCTCTACCGGGAAGCGCCAGGGATGGATGCATACCGTCCCAACCAAAAGACACCAGTAGATAATTTCTTCCTTGCAGGGAGTTATACTCAGCAAGATTACATCGACAGCATGGAAGGTGCTACTATTTCTGGACGGCGGGCAGCAAAGGTGATTTTGGAGAGTTTGAAGAGATAACTAACCGCGTACTCCTGCAAAGAAGCAAGTTACGTAAAGCATCTCAAAGAGAAGGAAGAAGAGAGAATGTCAGATTGGTTAGAGCATACTGTGCAGGTAGAAGTAGAGGCTCCCATAGATTTAGTATGGAGCCTTTGGGCTGATTTAGAGCAAATGCCCCGGTGGATGAAGTGGATTGATTCGGTGAAAATTCCGCCAGATAATCCAGATATATCTCTTTGGAAACTGAAGACGGGCAGTCTAGAATTTACTTGGAAATCTCGAATTCTCAAAGTTATTCCCAACCAAATTATCCAATGGGAATCGATTGATGGCTTGCCAAATCAGGGAGCGATTCGCTTTTATGATCGCAACAATAGTAGTATTGTCAAAATGACTGTTTCCTACGCTATTCCCGGCATTATTGGCAAAATTATGGATAACTTGTTTTTGGGGCGGGTAGTTGAATCGACAATTCAAGCTGATTTGGAAAGGTTTAAAGAATACGCGCTGAATGTTAAAGCTAATTGATATAGGGACTTCCAAATAAAAAAATATCCCATCCCTGCGGGACGCTACGCGTAGCAAGATCCCCAAAGGGTACGCTTTTAGGGCAGGGGAGCAGGGGGAAGAAAAATTATTTTGATTCCAAAAATTGAATAATTTATTTTTTGGAGTTCCCATAGATAGGAAAAACAGGCAGTAGGAAACAATGTATAAAAGTTTCTTACTGTCTAATATGGAAAATATGGATTTTTTAAATACAAAATAACCCGCGATCGCGCAACATTGTTCAGCATTAGTTACTACCTACTCAATCGCGTTAACGCACTCTACTTACTGTTGGTTCTGGAAGTGGATCACCTACAGCTTCGTAAGCAATAATTAGAGACTCTAAAGCTTCAATTCCATTTGCCACAGCTAACTCGTAAGTATCCCCATGAGTCCGCCAGCGTTGCCCTTGAAAATCAGGGAATCCTACCAAGAAGCAATTATCTTCTTCAGACCACTGAATAACCATTTGGTACTTAAGCTTACTCATCTTTTTCTTTCTTTTCCACTTCCTCAATTGCCTATTTCACTTCTTTCTCTTGGTAGCGTTTAGCATCTGCTCCGTCTTTGCCTGAAATCGTGATTTTTCCACTATAGAGGGGATGCACCCAGTTAGTATGACTTCCTTTTCCTGGGACTTCTGTAAAACCTACTTGGGAAAGCATTTGCTTCAGTTCCCGGATTTTCTTTGGCATTAATTTATTAAAAAATGCGATCGCCACAGTAAGAAACAATGGGTTAAAGTTTCTTGCTTGTCAATAACAGGGGCAATATTACCAAGTTGGATCGCTAAACAAATTAATCGTCAATTTCTCGCGTGGTGGTACTGCGGTGATACAAGCGCGGATGATCTCTCCATCCTCTAATTCGACAGTGCAAGCGTGACAAGACCCCATCAGACAACCGGTGGGAATAAATACCCCAGCCCGATCTGCTACATCTAATAGGGCTTCTCCCACTTCGGCATCTACTGTGACATCATCTGGTAAAAAGCGGATACGAACAATCATTGGTCATTAGTCATTGGTCATTGGTCATTAGCAAATGACTAATGACACTGTGAGCGAAAAAATGTGCGATTTTTATGCACTTAGCTTAAGACAAAAATGGAGTTAAGTCTAAATGGCTTTCTACTTCAGTGGCTAGGGAGTCCAAAATCTGCTCTCGCTGTTCCCGGTAGTTGGCAACTCCGGTGGGCAAAGATTTTAAACCGCGCTGTTGACGGAGGCGATTTAACCAAGCGCGTCGCCAAGGGCCATTGTCAAAAAGCCCGTGGAGGTAACTTCCCCAGACTGATTGACAACTATCCACTAACCCTAAATTAATATCGTCAAATAGGGCATGGTACGATTGAGGATCTATACCTTGCTGTTCGATGCGCGATCGCCCCTGGTGAATTTCAAAGCCATTTACTGGCAAGCCCTGTTGCGGATAGTTCGAGCTAACTTGGCGCTGGCGGGCGATTTTTTGTCCAGTAATTACAGTTCTGATTGGTAAAAGATTTAACCCTTGATACCTGCCTGCTTGTCCCTCTATCCCTTCTGGATCAGCGATGATTTGACCGAGCATTTGATAGCCACCGCAGATACCTAAAACCGTTCCACCAGAAGCAGCATAGTGTTGGATAGCTTCTGCCATACCGCTTTTTTGCAGCAGTAGCAAATCAGCAATTGTGGTCTTTGTCCCTGGAAGAATTACGGCATCAGGATGTCCTAAATCTTGCTTTGGACTGAGATATTTTACTGAAACAGTGCTTTCTGATTCGAGTGGGTCAAAGTCGGTGAAATTGGCAATTCTGGGTAAGCGAATGACGGTAATGTTGAGGTCAGTTTGACCTTTATGGGATTCACGTTCTAGCAAATCAAGGGAGTCTTCTGCTGGAAAAACTTGTTGTAAGTAAGGTATAACACCAACAACGGGGATACCTGTGCGTTCTTCTAACCATTTTATCCCCGGATCTAGGAGCGATCGCTGTCCTCGAAACTTGTTAATTACTATACCCTTAATTAAGGCACGTTCATCTGGTTCTAATAACTCTAAGGTTCCAACGACATGGGCAAAAGCACCACCTCGATCAATATCCACTACTAACATCGTTGGCGCATTTAAATGTTTTGCCACTCGCATATTAGTTAAGTCACGGTGCTTAAGGTTAATCTCTGCTGGACTACCGGCACCTTCACAAACCACCATGTCAAATTCTGTTCCTAAATGCTGTAGCGATTCTTCAATTGTCCGCCACCCCAGTTCAAAATATTGCTCGTAGTAATCTGAGGCACTAACTTTACCAACAGACCTGCCTTTGATAATTACTTGGGAAGTCATATCCCCTTGAGGTTTGAGTAAAATTGGGTTCATTTCTACCCAAGGTACAACTCCCGCCGCCCAAGCTTGCACTGCTTGGGCATAGCCAATCTCTCCACCATTGGCAGTGACATAAGCATTTAAAGCCATATTTTGACCTTTAAAGGGAGCCACTCGCCAGCCACGCCGTGACAGAATGCGACAAATAGCTGTAGTTAAAAGTGATTTCCCTGCATGGGATGTTGTCCCCACCACCATAATTGATTTCATAGTTGTTATTAGTTAGTTTTCAGGATACAGGGTGAATTTTTAGGAGTTAACAATTATATGGCAATCCGTCCATCAGTTAAAAAACAGGGGAGTAGGGAGTAGAGAACAGGAGGAGAATTCCTGTATAATCTATCCCCCTTACAAGAGCATTACCCTTATCTTGTGCCTCATCTCTTTACCAGTACCATCAGAAATTTCAATTAGATGATTATGGTAAAGCCTTCATGAATAGATGTGACGTTTCCGTATATATTGTTCCCTTGGATTCCCTAATCCTAACTTTTTAGTTTTTTATTCTAAAAAGGTATCCGTAACCAACGAATCACAGCATCAGATAAACGATCGCGCCATGAAGGTGTCCGCCAATTTTTTCCCTGATATTGTTCTACCAACTGGCGACCCAAGGGAGTGAGGCGAAAACTATCTGTAATCCCCTGACCATCAACTTCGCGGCGTAATACACCCACTTGGATCAGCCAGCCCAAGGCGTTGTCACAGGCTAATTCTGATAAAGGGCCTTTAGTGTAGCCCTGCTTGAGGCCATTTTGTGCGATCGCAGTTAATGACACACTCTCGTGTCCCATGACTTCAAATAAAGATAAATTGAAGGGTGAACACACTAGCGATCGCTCGGCTCTCTCTACTGTGCTTTGAGGATAGACAAAAATATTTGGGTTTTGGGAATCAACAGCAGGCATTGTATATGGGTAGTAATTTTTCTTCTTATAAAAATTAATATAAGAATATATTTTTACTTATAGCAACTACCTCATTTAAGCAAAAATTACTTACCTAAAGTATAGTTATGCTATTTTTTAGTAATTATATTTAATGATTATAAATTAATGTAAAATTTCAAGTGCATCAACAATCTGAAATAGGAAAGGTTAATTATGCCTCTAGCAGTTGGTACGGATGCACCTGCATTTACCGCCAAAGATACAAAGGGCAACACAGTCTCGCTATCTGATTTAAGGGGAAAGACGGTTGTTTTGTATTTTTACCCCAAAGATGACACGCCAGGTTGCACCAAACAAGCCTGTAGTTTTCGGGATGCCCAGGCTCAATATCAAGGTAAAGATATTGTAATCTTGGGAGTCAGTGCTGATGATGAAGTCTCCCATCAAGCATTCACCCAAAAATATGATTTGAATTTTCCCCTACTGGCTGACACCGACAAATCCCTCATCACAGCTTTCGATGTGGATGGCGGTGGTTATGCCAAGCGCGTCACCTACGTAATTGATCCCAACGGCAAAATTACCCATGTTGACACTAGTGTAAATACCACCACCCATGCTAGCGATGTTTTAGCTACACTTGGGCTGTAGTTTTTTACCTAATAATTAAGGGTTTTTAAATAGTCTCAGCCCCGAGCCTCTAGAGGCTTGGGGTTCTTTGCTTGAATTCAGTTACCTGATTGTGGTGTAACCGATGGCGGCGTAGCTGATGGTAGTGTAAACGATGGCAAACTGGGGTTTGCTTCCTGTTGTTGGCCTTGAATTAGTTTTTGTTGTCTTGCTTTAAAAGCTTCTGCGGCTGAATCTAGTTGTTCGTTCTGTTGGTTAGAGTTCCAGTTAAGAGTCCCGAAATTCGCCCGATGAATCAGATCAAACATGTTGAAGTTGTCTGAGTTTGAACGGGAGAAGGGATCGGTATTTTGGTCAGTTGTACTATTACTGGGAAAAGCATCGGCTGGGCTGCTGACTTGAGCCGAACTTGGTTGAGCCATCAGCAAGGAAGCAAAGCTAATTCCTGCTAGGGTAGCCACAAAGAGTCTAGGAATTTGTAAAAATGATTTTTTCATGGGATTTTGACCCTAAAATTGCTCTATTTTAGCTCTTTAAGCAAGAGTTCGCCGTAGTTGCGGTTGAATACTCAGTAAGGCGACAACGGCAAAGCTAAACAATACCAGCAACGCTCCCCCGAAGGTAACATCACCCCAAGGAGCTTGCATGACTACGCTACTTAGTTCCCAACTACTGTGGAGATACAGATAGCGAATGGGTTCGATCGCATAGCTGAGAGGATTTAGGGTAGCTACAACCTGCAACCACTGAGGCATGAAGGATAGAGGTGCCAAAGCAGTACTCGCAAACAATAATGGTAGGTTAGTGACGAAAATCACTGCAATCAATTCAATGTGTCCGGGTAGAGCGAAAGCCAAACCGAGGGAGATGGCTGTTACACCCAAAGCTAAGAGAAAGACTATTAGAGCGATCGCAAATAAACCCGTTGCATCTGGTAGTCCAGCCCCAATAAACGCTGCTGCTGCAACAATTACAGCTGCTTGCAACAAACTTTGGCTGATGATAAAGATTGCCGAAGCAAAGACAATGGAAAAGCGCGATGCTAACGGTGCTACCAGCAAACGATTCAAAAAGCCGAACTCGCGATCAAACATTACGGGCAAACCAGCATTCAGCGCCCCAGCAAAGGCTGTAAACACAATTACTCCAGCAGCCAAAAATTGACCGTAATTTGTCGTACTGCCGAACAATCCCTTGGGGGCATTTTGAAATAAAGCACCAAATAGCACCAACCACATCACCGGCTGAATAATTCCGGCAACCAATGTGGAGGGACGCCGTTGTAACTGAATAAACAAGCGACGAGTTAAAGCCAACGTCTCTTGTACCAATTCACCGAAAAAGTTAGGTGCAGTATTAGCATCTGCTTGTGGTGATGCTAACGGCTGCCAATTGATATCAGATTTAGGAGTAACGCTCATGATTGGGGATTGGGGATTGGGGATTAGGGATTGGGGATTGGGGATTGGGGATTGGGGATTGGGGATTGGGGATTAGCAAAACTCTTTCCCAGTTCCCAGTCCCCAGTACCCAGTCCCCAGCCCCTATCTCATATTCTGCTTTTTCTCAGCTTTAGGATCGCGAGTGGCAACGGCTGCTAGTTCTGCATCCATCAGTGTGCGCCCTGTAGCGGCGAGGTAAACATCATCGAGGCTGGGGCGAGATTGGGCTATGCCAAATATGGGTAAGCCAGCAGTATTTAGCGCTTGCTGTATGTTGATTAGAACATCGTTCTGAGGTGTCACTACTAAGTTGAGGGAATTACCTTGAGCGCTGTTGATGATCACTTCTTGCACAAACGGCAAAGGTTGCAAGAGGTTTTTAGCTTTTTCTGCTTCTTCAATGGGGGAAAACTCGCGGATTCGCAAAGTGATGCGATCGCCCCCTACTTGATCTTTCAATTGTGAAGGTGTCCCAGCAGCAATTACAACGCCGCGATCTATAATTGCCACGCGATCGGCTAAAGCGTCAACCTCTTCTAAGTAATGGCTGGTAATTACTACCGTCGTCCCAGAGGCGCGTAATTTTCTCAGGAAATCCCACACCACAAATCGGGTTTCTATGTCAAGCCCTACTGTTGGCTCATCTAAAACCAAAACATCCGGTGAATGGAGTAACCCAGCAGCCAAGTCTAGGCGCTTGCGTAAACCACCGGAATAGGTTCCTGTTTTTTTATTGGCGTATTCTTGCAAACCAAGTAAATCTAATACAGTCTCAATGCGCTGTTTGGCTACTGCGCCTGGGAGGTGATAAAGTGCAGCTTGCAGTTGCAGCAGTTCTCTTCCAGTCAGCACCTTATCTATAGCGACTTCTTGAGCTACGTAGCCTAGTCGTTGTCTTGCCAGTTTCGGATTATCTAAGACAGAGATGCCAGATACTTCAATTTTGCCAGCATCCGGTGTGGTGAGTGTACATAAAGCACGCAAGGTAGTAGTTTTCCCAGCACCGTTGGGGCCAAGTAAACCAAAAATTTCTCCTGGTTCTACCTGAAAGGAAACATCTTGGACGGCAACTACTGTACCGTAACGTTTTTGCAAATTTTGAATGAAAACGGCGGGAGCCATGACAGCTTATCCCCAACTATACAAATCTCAATAAAGTCTATCTTTATTGTAGAAGGTGAAGAGTCTTGGGAGGACAAAAATTAAATTTTCAGCACTTTCAAAGTTTTGAAGCTTGTGTCATTGCAACCGGTGATAAGTCCTCCCATCACCTGAATTTGTTGCAGATAGTCAAGGACGGGTTTGGTGATGACTTCTCCCGGCATTAATACAGGAATTCCTGGGGGATAGGGACAGACGATTTCAGCACAGATGCGTTGATTAGTCTGTATCAAAGGTAATATTTCACTTACAGCAAAAAAGGCTTCACGGGGAGAAAAATGTAAAGGATGGCACTTTGTAGTGAAAACATCCTGCCAAAGATCGCTTTTAACAGTTAAGTTGGTTCGGCGATATTCTTTGGCAAGAGTAGTAAAACTTTGTACCAGTTGCTCAATATCGGCTGGGGTGTTGCCCAAACTAATGATAAAGGTGAGATGTTGCAGTGAAGCGAATTCGGCGGTGACAGCAAATTTTTCATCCAGAATTTCATCTGCCTCAAATCCGGTTAAACCTAAACCAGAAACAGTGACAGTTAATCGCGTTTCGTCTAAAGCCACAAAGCCAAGAGATCCTCCTAACCCACCTATAGAAGAAGATCCCCCCAACCCCCCTTGATAAGGCTTGCTCAGAATTTGTAAGACAGATAATCCAGGAATTTGACTAATTTTTGTTCTAGCTTCATTAGCAAGTTGCAAAGTGCGAGACATCAGCATTTTTCCGTGGAGTGCCATTTGCTGACGCGCTGCATCTAAAGAAGCTAAAAGTAAATAACTAGGACTGGTAGATTGTACGAGTTGCAAAGCTTTACTGATGCGATCGCAATCTATCCTGTCACCTTGAATATGCAACATCGATGCCTGTGTCATTGCACCAAGTACTTTGTGGATGGATTGTACAGTTAAATCAGCACCTACGGCTAAGGCTGGAGTGGGTAATTCTGGATGAAAGGCAAAGTGAGCGCCGTGTGCCTCATCTACAAGTAGAGGAATATTATATTGATGTGTAATGCTGGCGATCGCACTCAAATTTCCACAAACGCCGTAATATGTTGGGTAAACTGTCAACACTGCTTTAGCGTCTGGATGTTGTTGTAGTGCAGATTCTACAGCGTTGGGTGTAATGCTGTGGGCAATATCTAAAACTGGATCGTATTCAGGATTAAGAAAAATTGGGATTGCACCGGAAAGAATTAAACCAGCGATCGCAGAAGAATGAACATTGCGAGGCAGAATAATTTTATCGCCTGTGCCACAGGTAGCCAGAATTGCTGCTTCAATGCCACAGGTAGAACCATTGACAAGGAACCATGTTTGTGAAGCGCCAAAAGCTGCTGCTGCTAGTTGTTGTGCTTCTTGAATAACACCTTGGGGTGCAAACAGATTATCTAAATCTGCTAATTCGGTTAAATCAGCGCGAAAAACGGCTTTACCAAATAAGTCAGCCAAGGGTTGAGAAATTCCCTCACCTTGTTTATGTCCTGGGGTGTAAAAAGGTGCATGGAGTCTTGCTGCATTGGCTTTTAAGGCATCTAATAAAGGTGTTTGGTTTTGATTGAGCATTAAAATAATTCGTAATTCGTAATTCGTAATTCGTAATTAAAAAAACAAATCGCAATCAATCCTATTACCTTGGATGTGCAGCATTGATGCTTGTGTCATTGCACCAAGTACTTTGTGGATGGATTGTACAGTTAAATCAGCACCTGCGGCTAAGGCTGGAGTGGGTAATTCTGGATGAAAGGCAAAGTGGGCGCCGTGTGCCTCATCTACAAGTAGAGGAATATTATATTACCGTTAATGTTCTGGACAAAAGGACTTGTGTTCTGGACGAAAGGACTTGTGTTCTGAACAAAAAGGCTTGTGTTCTGAACAAAAAGGCTTGTGTTCTGGACGAAAAGGCTTGTGTTCTGAACGAAAGGACTTGTGTTCTGGACGAATAGACTTGTGTTCTGGACGAATGGACTTGTATTCTGGACGAATGGACTTGTATTCTGGACGAATGGACTTGTGTTCTGAACGAATGGACTTGTATTCTGGACGAATGGACTTGTGTTCTGAACGAATGGACTTGTATTCTGGACGAATGGACTTGTATTCTGGACGAATGGACTTGTGTTCTGAACGAATGGACTTGTGTTCTGGACGAAAGGACTTGTGTTCTGGACGAAAAGGCTTGTGTGTACACCGTAGGTTCTTCGAGAGGGGACTATAGGAATCCGGTTTGAATTTTGAAAACATACTGAGACTTAAATGCATATCCAGCAAGGATTTATCTCTAAAATCCGTTCAGAAATCAAATAGGAGTCCTATATGATGTACCTTATGTTATTAGGAAAGGCTATATAACTTTGTATACGTAGCAGATTATTAGCGTTTACCCTTTAGAAAAAAAGTTTTGGTTTACTGCTCAGGATTGAGAAAAATTGGTATTGCACGCAGAGGCGCAAAGGACACAGAGAAAGAAGAGACTCGTTACGCAGAATGCTATGCTTGCGCTAAAATCCGTAAGTCCTGCATGGCTGACTAGATGAGGCCCTATCATCAAAT
>NZ_DASQZC010000586.1:0-18242 GCF_035638895.1 Nostoc sp.
TGATTATCTCAACCGTCAATTTCATGTGCTAATCTTGCGCTAAAATTATTCCGTGCTTGCGGATAATTTCAGGTGATTTAGCATAATAATATTACCGTAAATCACGACGGCAAGATTATGCTTCCAATCAAAAAGCCGCCAAGTGGCGGCTTTTGAATTAATGGGCAGTACCAGACTCGAACTGATGACATCCTGCTTGTAAGGCAGTAGCGTTAGAAGGTAAAAGCCTTACAAGGTAAGAGATTTGATACATAGCAAAAAAGTTTGAGCTAATTTTGTGCTAATTGAGATTGTGAAAAATTATTCAGGAAGCGAATTTTTGCATTAAGTCGAAGAGGGGTGTAGATGGCGATCGCCTTTGGTATTGTCGCAGGTGATCGCTCATCGCCCTTCTGCTTGTATCATCTCCAAGAGCGATCACGCTCCGCTAAGAGAGCTTGTTGAATACAATAGTTGATACCCTAAGCGCAAGCGTCTAGTAAATTCTTCAGTATTTCGATTGCCCCACACTGGGTTTTTCTTGTCAGTAATCCAGTTACCTGAATTGTGGCAAACCTCGGTGTGACATCTCTCACATGTTGGAAACCAATTTTTTCCTAAGTGGTTGCCGTCGTAGCTGGTGTGGTGTAGCTCATTAAATTTGCGCTTTAAGCAACAGCAGCACAGAGAGCCGTACTTTTCTAGTTCCGAACGAGCGATCACACACTCTCTACTGTAATTATTGCCGTATCGTACCGAATAATCTAATTGCGGTTTAGTAGATACTCGTGCAGCAGCTCCACTTGTTTGCTGCTTGGTGCGTGTCCCATCATTTCTTCCCATTTTTCTTTGATCAGGTCTGGTGTCGGCACTCGCCCCAATTGGTCTGCCCATGCAATTAAGTCTTCGTGCCAGTCGGTTTGAATATCCTCTGGAGACGCTAAAGGAATGGTGAGAGGAAGTTGATTAATTGGTAGTAGCCCCTTGGGTTTATTGCCCTTCTTCTTGAACTGTTTATAGGTGTGGTGGGTGGGATGTATGGCTAAGGATTCAGGAACAGCACCACTGACAATACAGCTATAAGCTAATTCATCAATATGTTTCTTTCTGGGGTCATCTTTTTTCCATTGTTTAGCTAATTGTCTCGCCGTGGCATTAAGGGCAATGAGGAGATAGTTATTTCTCATTTGTGCTGATATCTTCAAGTCATCAGCATTAGAAGATTGATTTAAGGCAATGAAAATTATTTTGTATTTTCTGCCTTCTGAACCTAATCGCCTCAGCGCTAGTTCAATAATTTCTTTATCTGAGAAGCTATCTAAGCAAGCGTTAATCTCATCACCAAAGACAATAATTGTCGGTTCTAAATCTAGCTGCTGTTTGTTAAGCTCTCGCCGCGAATCAAGTAGCTCAATTAGTAGAATTAATTGCTGTTCAATTAGCGGGAAATCAGCGATCGCATGAATTCCTAGCTCTTGCCAAAGCACATTAACATTCGCGTGAGGGTCAAGGGCTAAAACTTGTGCAGGTTCATCTTTAGTCAGCCATCCTGCCACCCAAACCGCTACGGATGTTTTACCGCTACCAGAATTGCCAGCAACAATAATTCCGACTGCATCATCAACCAAATCCCGCCAGTCGTAAAATTCAAGTTCGCCTACCTTGCCGGGACACAACGCTTCGTAATCTATTTCGTCCGTCAGTTCTAATGCTGGAGTAGCAATAGCCGATAGATGCCTGCTAGCTTCACTTTTATGCTTGGCTTCTTCAGCTTCCGATTTTGCAATTTCCATTTTTAAACGTGCTAATTGCAAAAGACGCTGATATTCAGCTAATTGATTTTGTTTTTCAGCTTGTTCTCGGTCAAATTCGCGCTCACCTTCACTCTTATCTTTGATGCGAGTGATTTGGTCATTGCGAATAACCCGATCCTTGATGTACTCGGTTTCAACAGCAATTTTATGTGTAGTAATTTCACGTTGTTGAACGTTTTGTTGGATTTCTTGACTTAAATCGGTCTTCAATTCTTCAAAATAAGCTACAAATTCTATTTTGTAACGTTGCAATCGCTTTGATGTGAGTAACGTACCGCTAGACAACAACATCAAACTACCCAAAGCCCATTTTTTAGCATCGGGGTTGGTGGCTGGGATTGTCCGCAGCCGTGTAGCTTTTTCCGATAAGATAAATGTCCCTTCCGGTTGAAAGCGGGGATTAGTTGGTACATAATCCTCTTGTTTCCAGTACCCTTCTGGAATGATGTATTGCTTATCTTGAGTGCAATACTTAGCAGTACGATTGTTTTTTCTCTTGGGTTTAAAACAAAATTCAATTACATCATATTTAGTCCCAGACAAAGAATAGACTGACAACCCTAAGCCCGTCAAAGACAGAGTGATCGCCAGCCCGATACTGAATTGATTTTGTTGCTTAAACAACTTCAACCAATCCACTCTTTACCTCCTTAAAAGCTTGAAAATCACTGGAATAGCAGTTAACAGTAAAGATGCTCCTATAACAATTTGTAATTGTAAATTAATAGTCAGCCCATCTGTAGGCTGTACTTTGATTTCGTAGTTTTTTACTTCAACTTCAAAAGCCTGAATTGAATCATGAGCGTATTGCATAATAAGTCTGTATTCCTGGGTAGTGTTCCATGAAATACCAGCAGAAGCGATTAATTTACTACAGCCAAATACTACTCTTGAAATATCTCGTACTTTGTACTCACTTGAAAGGTCAATCCCTGCTTCTCCAATGTCAATCATGGCGGGGATTGAACCAAGAGAAAATCCTAGCAATCCCGCGCTCATTGTCCCCAACCCAAAGTCAATGGCTAAAAGGCAAAGAGAAATATTGGCAGAGTTGGCTGTCAATGTCAGTAAAAAATTACGAATTAATGTAAACGTTGCACAGGCTGATAAATAGTCTTTTTCTAGCCTATCTAAGTAATCTTGATATTCACGAGGCAGTGTTTGAGTTGGCAAGAAATCTTGTTGCTGGTCTATTTCGTCAGTGTCAAGTAACATTAGTTTATCAAGAATAATATTAGTACCCACTGCAATTTGATGTAATTGCAGTGGGTTTTATTAAATACCTAAAGCGTTTCGTAGTCGGCGGATTATCCCCATTGGGCTTTTTACTTCTGCTTGATAATCGCGTTTGTGAATCAGAGATAAATCGGCGTTGTCTCCATACTCTAAAAGATGTTCAGCCACTTTGAGTTCGTGGTTTTGGTTTTCCTGTAACTGCTTTAGCTGTATACGAGAACCTTGCTCAAGCAGGCGAACTTGTCCCTCAACATCTTGGATTACCATATCTGCAAACAGCCTGGCTCTGTTGTAATCAATTGCCCAGCTATGCCGTCCTTTTTCCATCTCAAGTGATGCTTTGAACTGCTCACGCAATTCATCCATGTCGTCCAAATACTTGATATTGGCAAAACTGGCTTGGCGCTTGGCTTTTTGAATATCAACTTCAGCCTTGCTGCCACTGGCAACAAGTTCACCTAAGAATTTATTCCAGTCACTCTCATTCTTGATTTTCGTTTTTACCGTTTCTGTAATTGCAGGCATGAGGGCGGCGGCCATTTGCCCTTCTCGATACATTGACCCCAATTTTTGGAGCGTGGCTTGATCTCCTGTCAATGCTTTCTGCAATTCCGCCACAGATACACCAGCTACCTTTTGTGCCGCCTTACCTGCTCTGGTGTTGGTTCTGATACGGGTTTTGATGTGTTTCATAGAAGATAAGTTGAGTTGCGAACAATAAAACTGGAACCAGTAGCAGCAACAACAGCAGATTGAATTTATGCTGTTGTCGGTAGTCAGCTATTTGGTCAACCAGAGATTTTGAAGAAGTCGAGAATTTCTGCTTCTGTGGCGCGAAACTTGTCTCTAGCTTGTCCTACATGTATAGAGAATGCGCGTGTTTTGTCGTCAAAGTGGTCGTTGCCTTCTTGTAACTTTGTGACGAAATGCTGTTCTACCTCTTGCATCATTTCATCGGTTTGTTGCTTATCTTGGTCGATTTGATGGTTTATCCAAGCAACAATTGCAGACTGAATTTGAGTTTTGAGCGAGGCGCGATCGCTTATCGCCCAGTCCATTTTTTGACTAATCAGCTTAATCTGTTCAACTGGCAAACTCACATCTATTGTGGAAGCAACTTGCTGGATTAAAGTTTGTCTTTGAGTTTGGCTCAATTCAGATGCAGAAGAATCCGTTCCTGATAGCGCAGTGTTGGCAAGTTCAAGAGCGTCAGATCCTGATAGTTTGTCAACAATTGCTGATATCTGATCTTCTGTAAGCTCCTCGTCGCGGTAATCAACCAAAACATAAGTTCTAAGATATTCGAGAGTGAATTTTTTTCCTCTATTTTTTAAACGAGACTGAATTACTTTAATTTGGTTTTGGTTCATTGTTGAATTCTTTATTGTGCAATTGATTATTCCGATAAATACTCAGCAATATTTGCGCTACTCAAGTCGAATTGATTATCACCATTTTTAGTACAAGGTTTTTCTGTGGTTACTTCAAAACACTTATCTGCAAATTCTTCCACACTTGCCTCAGTGCCAGCAGGAACATAGATTATTCTCTGCCCATCAGAAGCTCTTTGCTCAAAATCTTTGATGAATCTCATGGTTATGCAAATAACTTATACAAAACTTCTCCAAGTTCAGACACAGAATAAGTTCTATCGTTTCTGTAGCTTATTCCTATACTTCTAAACGCCCGATAAAACTTATGTTTGGATAGAGACGGACACTTTTTGTAGAGATAATCTTTCAGTACCGCACCTTTGATTTCACCATTTAGATCGGTGGCAGACTCCACTACTAAATTCAATACATGAGATGTGATCACCTTCCTGGGAGCAACCTTTTTGCATTTGGCTACAAACCGCAAATTATCAAAAGTGAGAGGCAATCGGGCAGTCACTAACTGATTTTTTAATTCTTGCCATTGGTAAGCACGAACTGACTTCCCCAAACAGGCTTCGTAAATTATTCTGGACTTCTCCTTTTGTAGGGGCATATTTTCTCCTTTTTTGAAAATTCAGTTGCGTCTGACATTTAGCGCAACTTATTATCCTGTGAGTAACGTGCAATTTTATTTGTGCTGGAATTAGCATTTAACGTCATAAAAATTGCAGTGCGTTACCAAATGCACGTTTTAGTGACCGTGCAATGCAACAACCTCAATAAAATAATCAACGGTGTAGACATTTTGCATGGTGTGCAGACAAATAGTGCAACGCCACATTACAAGCAAATAGTGCAACACTATTTTGGTAAAAAATCTGAGCAATCATTAGGCAAATCTGGATTTACAGCACAAGACAACAAACTGTTAGATGAAAAATAAGCACAATTACTGCATTGCTTATTTTCAACATTCAATTCTTGATTTGATAGAATCGACCCTATCTCCTGAGTGACTTCCACTATTTTCTGATTTAACAGATTTGAGTTTATTTCTTCAGCAAACTCCTTATCTGCTAAATATTCTCCTAATGTTTTGGCAATCAGTACTCCACTACCAGTGAAGAATAATCCCATGTATGTTAAGCCAGCGCCGTAGTTCACCATTTTTTGAGTAGCTGCTTGATGGGGTTTTAAGAAAAGAGCTAACTTCTGAACAGCTTTACTGCTTACACCCAAAAAACAAGCGCTTCCACCCAAGGCAATTAATATCAATCCTGCTGCACCAAGCGAAACAGTGAGCTTTTCACAGCGATTTAGTAGTTTGTTTTCACGCATATTTTTTGTGTCGCTTATTATGACGGCTGACTGGTATAAAAAACCAAATAACTGCCCAAAATATTAAAAGCAATCGCAGTAAGAAATTAACCCAAGGACGTAGCGGGGTTTTCCAAAATATCCATAGATGAATAATCCAGTGTGCAAATTTAGAGAGTGGAACCGTATCACACAATGGAATCTCTTTTTGGAAATTGCGGTAAGTCAGATGATGCACATTCCGGCTTTTCGCCCACGGGAATACGACACAGTGGTGTTTAGTCAAACCATGACACCGCTTACACTTTTCACGCCATTCATCTGAATTGATGTAGACATAATATTGAGGCGATCGGCTCATGCTTTTGCCACCTCAGCCAGTGATTGAGTCAGTACTTTGGCTGCTTGCAAAAGCTTGTCCGGTTCTTCTGCGCTTGATGCTGCTGTCAGCAATAATTCATTAGCCTCATGTATCGTGTCTATCAGTTTATTGATAATTGCTTTCTGGTTTTTAATCCTGGTGATCAATTCAGTTTGGTTATAAGCAGGATTGGTGTTGAATTGGGTTTCTAAGTCTCTAATGGTGTCCATATTGCTGAACTGGGTTAACAGAAAAAATCTTAGCATAACCTGCATACTAATGGGATACTAATACAGGTAAAATAATGGAATAATTGAAATACACAGCGAAGTAACCCCCTAGTACCCCACAATATTAAAGATTAAGGACTTATGGAAACAGCAGAAAAAATGCCCAGGACTAAAGCGGAGTCAAAGGTAAGGATAGATGTATATCTACCAAAACCTTTGGTAGAAGAAATTGAGCGTGTAGCGAAGGCCGACGGCTGGACAGAGGCCGAACTCTATCGAATGCTCGTTCTTGACGGGCTATCCGTCTATTCTGAAAAATCGAACAAACGTTTGATAAATGAGCAGATGAGGAAAAAACGCAAAGTCCAGGAGGAAGAGACGGACGATGACAACAGCGATTAGACCAAGCTTCCAAGCAGGCGATCACCTACTCCGTCGGCTTGTTGCGTCCAATGCCGAGCGATCGCAAGCAAGTCCGAGCCTATGCGATATACGGTAACAGGCGGAAAAGGATGCTGGGGAGGGGTAAGAGCGATGGCAAGTCAACTTCCCCTTTTCAACTTATTGGGAAAAAAGCGGCTGGTGAAATATGAAAGAATTTTGCCAGTTCTCCAATATGTCTAGTTGTTAGTTTGCGTCGTTTTTTTAATATGTCTGACACAATGGACTCTGTTTTAAAAATGGGTACTAAATCTTTTTGAAGTAACCCATTTTCCTCTATCAGAACTTTGAGTAAATCTATTCCATAAATATCAGGTACAAGCTCTTGCGTTTGCTCGTACTCGTAAACGAGAGTGCCTAAAATATTAAGATAATCTTGCTCGTCTGATGTTAGCGGGGCACTATCTATCAGAGAATCGATGACTTTTTGAGTTGCAAATAAATCCTCGTCAGTTTTGATGGGACGGGGAGGAAATGCTTGTAGTAGCTCAATGTAAGTAGGGTCTTTATTTAAACCAAGGGTCATTTTTCCATTTGTCGGTATCGTACTCCACATGAGTCAAGATATTGCGAATAAATATTTTTTTGCTTTGATAATCAATAAAAGCAATAAGACGGTATTTATTTCCTTGAATGTTAAAAACTGTAAGTTGACCTACGGAATCGGCGGACTTAAAAGCTTGGCGAACTTCAAATATATTTTGCCACTCGGCTGATTTTGCAACTTTGTTCCAAGCACTTAAACTAGCTTCAGCATCAGGATAGCTTTGATAAAAAAGTTTCAGTTTTGTGACAGAAATAATGTGCATACGGATCGATTTTTTTATAGTTTAGGTTCATGGCTACTCCTTTGACGCTCTGTTGTTCTCTTTAGTTTAATTGCAGACATTTCTAGATTATGTGCAACGTCTAGAAATTCTCTATCATTAACTTAGCAATTTGCGAAGTTAATGTCAACACTCTTTTTGTGGGCGGATAAATAAAGGGCGACACCGATGGCGGAAAGGCTCAACGCTGTTGGAATTGCTCTTAGTTGCTACAAGACAGCTGCCAACAACTGACTCATGCGGGTAGAGCCACAGATAAGGCGAAGTCAAAGGCGATCGCCTCTCCCAACACCAGTGATCATGCAAAAACCCTCCTGAAGAATTTTTCAGAAGGGGTTTATTGGCTTAGGTTGTCTCGTCCAATATGAAGCGATCGCTTTGCCTACTTCAGATGTAGACCAAAATTTTTGTGTTTTCCTCTGAGCCTGCGCTTGCGGCGTTTAGATATTTGATCGTCATGGGTGTCATGACCAAGATTTAGCCATAGAACAGGAAGAGATGTTTTACCGCAACCAGCTTCACCTGTTAAATACATAACACTAGATTCACTCATCCTTTTTTTACCTTGCTATCGTGCTTTTGCCGGACAATACACACTCTACAAAAAACTTGAAAAATCTTTCAATTGGATTGCATCGGATCTTCGCGTCCAATCCCAAGTGATCACAGTTGAGATGACACGAACAGGGAGCGATCGCATAACCGCAGCAAAAAGAATGATATTACGGGCTGGCGTATACGAAGTTAAAGAGCGATCTCAACCAAAACAGACAATTGAAGTAAGCAATGAGTTGGCTAGTTCTCTGCAAGCAGCAGCAGATGCACAAGGCGTAACGGTTGAGGCTTACTTGCAGAGACTGGTTTATGGCAATTGAAAGCGATCGCAACACCAAATCCAGGAAAATTTTCCTGGATGCACAATTGAGAGGCTATTAGGGTGTTAATCAACAGCAACTACATTGCAGTTAAAATTGTTGATGCCAAGAAAGCTGAATATTTCAAGATGCAAGCAAGACCGACGCGGCAAGAGCCAGAATTTTTCAATAAAATGATGGTAGCTATTCCCTTTAAATTATGTGATTAATTCTTGTGCGACGAAAAGACTATTAAGTGACTCACAATTAAGAAATTTAACCCAGGAATACCATTTGATAGATGGCAGTGAGATTCCTTTGCTTATCAGATTGCTATGGGATATCAGGCATTTTGAAGAAGATTTGTTACAACTTCCTTTACATCAATTGCAACTATTGATTGTCCAGGTTTGCGAGATTGATCATGATATCTCACTGCAAATTATCGAATTTTGCACAGAAAATCGGTCAATAACTCAGGGCTAAAGCCACTGAGCTTGCAAGACTGTTAGTATGCAGGCGGCGCTGCATTATGAAACTTTCGCTTCACTAGTGCTTCAAAATGTGAACAGAGAAATACTTAAAAGCAGGGAAATTGCTTGTTTTAAGTATTCAGTGGCAATGCTGGCGCATCATTGGCTGATGCCTAGTTACCATAGAAATCAGGCAATTCTCAGTATGTTTTCTACTATTATCCCAGCGACAAAATCATGAAAGCTGAACATATTCAAGCGGTAACTCCGCTGGTTTTAGGGGCAATCGCTGGCTTCATTGCCGTCGCCATTGTTTTTGCACCCAATATGTCTGATGCCCGCGCGGCGGCAGGCTTCGGGCTGGCGGGTACTGCGATCGGCACGGCTGGCGGGCTTGCCCAAAGTAAGGGCGTTAATTTGGATAGAAGCGATGCTTATTCAGAGCAAAACAACCATGAGTGAACAATTGGCAAGAGAAAGTGCGACACCGAATAGCCCGTCGTAGACATCGCTCCTTTATGAATTGGTCGATCAAAGCAACGATCGCCCTTCCTGAAAAACTTTTCATAAACCATCCTGCAAAATCACACATGCTTTCAAGTTGTGATGCGGATTCGACAATTCTTTCTTAATCCTTTCTTCCAGCAGATCAAGCCAATCAATGCGCTCCATCTGAGCTTCCCAGTGTAGAAAGGGGATTTGTGACACATTCCCTAGCACTAGCGCACTCAATGCGACCATCTTAACTGCACGACGTGGTGCAAGTTCTGAAAGTGCAAAGCTGTTGTTGGCGCTCCCTTCAAGATTAACGTCCCAGATGCCCAAAGGATCGCTAGTACCATTGCGCCAGACCCGCCAGACCGCAAAGCGATGCGTGAGTACAGAGTTGCGTTGATAGTCCAGCGTTGGTATGCGGATAGGGGTTCCTTGGAAAGTCCCAGCCAATTCTGTATGCAACTCTCTGAGATAGTCAAGCGTAATGAGGTAGTCGCATTGTCCGTGGGTCGAGATGATGCGATAGGTTGCTCTTTCTCCTGGCGTGTCCCGTTCAATTCTGAGTACAGCGCAATCTGTTCCGTACCACTGTTTGAGGATTTTTGGATAAATACGTTTCTTTTTCTTGGGTCTGAATAATTGTTTAATCCAGTGTTGGACTTTTGAGAGCCAGTTATCTGCCACATCACTCGCGCCCCTTTGTAAGGATTTGTCCTAGAGCCAGAGCGATCGCATCTGTTGGTAATCCTAAAATTGCAGCAATCAGAGCGACACAGGGATAAAAGACTTGGGGATTTAATTCGCGGGAGGCGATCGCAAACTCAATTCCAGACTTATTGAATTTAAAGGAAATGTCGGTGGACTGAGCCGCGATCAGAGTTGTCAAAAAAAGCGCAAAGAGGTAAGAGTAACCCTTGCCAAGGCGAGAATCGTTTTTGGGTGGGGTGATAGCCATTATTGCTGGCAAGTGGTGTACTCATTCAAAATTCCCTCACGTTGCCGCCGTGGGTGCTTTAGGCGTAGCGGCAGGTGTAGCCTTTGTAGTGCGATCGTTTGCCACGGGCGACTTTGTTCAAGCCAGATTGATCTAGTCCATGCTCAGAGCAAAATTTGGTAAGGCTGGTGACTGCTACTTCTTCGCCATGCGGCGTGGTGATAATAAAATCTTTGCCTTTGCCTCTGAGTGCCAAACGTTTAATGCGGATTTCTTCAGGTTCGTTAGCTAGGCGACATAGCCAGCCTTTGTAGTGTCGTCTTTCACCGTTGGCGACACGCCACATAGCAGAAGCGTCTAAGTTGTGTTCTGCCGAAAATGCGTACATACTTTCGCTTGTGAACTCAATGCCAGTAGGTGAAGTAACTATATACTCTTTGATGTCGAACTTTAGTTTTAGCGCTGCAATGGTTGTTTCCTGCTCTTCTTTGGTGATATGAGCGTAACGACATTTCCAGCCTTTGTGAGCGATTGCATTACCACGAGCGCAATAACTCATGTCGGTGTGAGTTAGTCCATTTTGCCTACAGAATTCTGCCATATTTCTAACGTGAATTTCTTCACCAGACGGACTGGTAACTACGTAATTTTTAGAATTTGCCTCTGTTGCAGTTTGAGCGATTTTTCGTCGTGCTTCTGGAGATAGAGGGTTTTCTATGCTTCTGAGTCGCACGTTTTCACAAAACTCTGGTGATCGCTTTCTGCCCCTAAGTTTTGCGGCGGTTTTGGCTACTGCTTCGGGTGATCGCTTTACCCCGATCCTCGCCTCTCTTGATTTGCGTATGGTTTCCTCAGAGCGTTTGATTCCTGTCAAAGCCTCGCTGATTCTCTGCCTAGTTTCAATAGAAGCTTTTCTGCCTTTAAGCTTGCTTTCGCCTTTGATTCTGCATCCAAGATAGGAGCGAACGCTAGGGTTGATATTGTAACTTTTGTTTTGCGTTCCAAGTCCTATGGCATCAATGAAAACTTGCTCGAAATCTATGCACTTTTCTGGCGGACAGACTAAAGCTATTTCAAAAGTGAATGCCTCAATACCGTATTTGTTGAAGTGGTTTTGGAGTATTGGTGAGTGATGTTTTCCCGTTTTCAGTTGCCAGAGATGGTGTATCAACCTTCCTCTGAATCCTTTCTTGCTTGCGGCTGAACCAATGTAGACAAAATTATTAACTGTGCAGCGAATGATGTAAACACCCGTCTCTTTACTGTTAGTATTCATGTAGACCTTGCTTTGCTGAATCCAAAGTGATGGTTTAGTGGTTCATTTTTTGGTGTCAACAAAACATGAACCACGCTTTTAATCTACAATAATTATACTACAAAATAAAAGCTCAAATCTAGATATAGTAAAGATTTGAGCTTTTTAATATTCAATTTAATGATTATTCTTAAGTCAAAGAATATCTGGCAATCTTTGGCGATCCTTGGCCCATAAAGCTGCAAGTAAATGTGATTATCGAGTTAGAACTCATTGCTTTGTTCATATTCATCACGACCGTTGCACCTTCCAAACCATCACCTTTTGCAAAGCCGTTTGGTGGTGCATCTTCTTGCCAAACATAAACCTCTCTGCCGGATACAGCTTGACTTGCTGCATAAAATACTCGACGGAAAGCATCATCAGTCGTCAGCAGGTTTGCAGTCCAAGGGAGTTCCCAAGATTGCCCAGTGATCGCCCCATCTTTGTATCCTAATTCATCCTCAAATACCAATACATCAGCCCGATCGCTATTGATATTGGCATTTAATTGAGTACCACCAAGTAGCCTCAATTTGGCAACATATTCAGCAGTGGAACTACCTGTTAATGCAGCCGCCGCAGGTTCAATTGTCAGAGTAGTGTCGCCTACCTTGGCATCTTTAGTTAAATAAACAAGTAGCGTTGCTGTGCCATTGTCAAAAAGTAAGGGTGTACCACCTGCAATAGGCCCTGTCAATGCAGTTACAGTCACGCTAGTTGCTGAAGAGGTAATGCCAGTGGCGGCGGTAACTTCTACATCTACTGGTTCAGTGCGATCGCCCAATGGCAACAAAGCCACAAACAGCTTTACCTTGTTGCCTGCGCCGACTTGGAAAGTTTTAGACATTCTGATCTCCGGAGATTTTGATCCGGTGTCAGAGTTCCCTCACTTGCCAATCTGTAATAAAAATCTTGCACTGTTCAACAGTTAGCAACTTTTCTGTTGCTGGCATTGTGCTAACTCTTTCTATTAGATAATCAGCAGGCAAATCACCACTCAATAGTCCAATTACTTCCACCAAACTTTGATTTGTATCCCACTGCTTGAGGTGAATTTCCCATGAGTTAGTAAAAGTGCGATCGCCTCCAATATTCGCACTAACCTCTGGGTATGGCTGCTTGATTACCACTTCTAAGCCTGAAACTTTTGTACCATTTTCAGGATAATTCCAGCCTTTATCTGGATCGGGGAGACAGGCGATCGCTTGGGCTGTGGTGCGATCTGGAAAGGTGTAAGTTCCTAATAAATCTTTAATAACAGCAAATACATCATTTCGTAAAATAAGAGCATTAATCATAGTTTAAATAACATGAAACAAGTATCTGAAGTTATTCCCTGGTGTGAAGGTTGGAATAAATTTATTCGTCGTGGACGCTGTTTTGACAATGCAATTTTTGTTGCAAATATGCATTCCTGCGCCGAATATATTGAGGGATACGCTTGGAATGATGAACAATGGATGCATCATGCCTGGAATCGCCACAAGGGGCAGGAATTTGATGTAACCTATCAGTTTCATGCCGCTCATTTGTTAAATAGCGACCGCGAAATTGAAATAGCTGGTACTGTTAATAATTTAAGAATCCAAGGGTATGTGCTTGATACACTATTCCTAGTTCCGCTAGTCGAACAACGCTATCGAGTCAAGAGTGGCTTGCCTGGGGTTATTGTAAGAAGATGAAAAATTTTTCATAAGGTGCGCTCCTGATAGTCAAAGCACATCCGCTCCCACAAATCCTCAAATATCTTTTCGATTTCCTCTACAATCACGATATGCAGCTTTGATAAGAATAGCCAAGACGTTGGCAGTAGCTGGATCGAGATTTTTGTCTGATTGTAACTGGAGAGCGATCGCTTCTGGTACAGACAAAGGGTTGCTAATCTCAACGCTTCCAAAGAATGTAGATGGCGATACGTCCAGCCAGTTACAAAGTGCTATAAATGAAGACATGTCAGGCGTTTGACCCCTCTCTACTCGTGAAAGCGTAGACGGACTAATGCCAGCTTCGTCAGCCACTTCACGTAAGACATTTGTACCGCGTTTTTGGCGAATTAGTCTGGAGAGTCGTTCTAGGTCAAGTTGATATTTCACAGATATTTATTGAGTTGCTGCTGCATAATCTCTGCTGCGTTACATTCTTCTAATCCAACATGAGTCCAAGGTCTAGCAGGTAATTCAGTGCCGTTTTTGGTGGTTGCGCCATCGTGAACGATCGCAGCATAATCAGCCTCCCAGGTATACTCTGCGGCATTAGCAGTTCTGGCAATTACCAGTGAGTCGTAGAGTTCTCCTGTATCGTAGATGTCACGGGGAGACGAAACGATGTCGGAATTTTGACGGAGAGTTTCACGGGGCCATTCCCAGATGTCGGAGGCGATCGCATTTTGAAACGCCTCCCCTTGTGCCTCAACTACCACGTCAAAAGCTTTATTGATAACTGAATTTAGCTTGCTAAAATCGATGTTGATTTTAGGCATTTTCTATATCTTGCTCTAACTCCTCAACTGTGTTTATGCCTAAATCAAGAGGGATGTTTTCTGCCCTCAAAAACTGTTTTGCTTCCTCCACTGATATACCTAACAGTTCTGCAAAATGGCAGAGAGATATTTGCTTTTTCTCATATAACTCAATGGTTGTAGTTGTTCTTGCAACCCAGTCCTGTATTGCCTCGAAAGGTGTGTATCCTTCGCCTGGAGTTCCTTGTCCTGGATGGATATAAGTTTTATAACTCAGAACATTATCATATTTTGCTGTTGTGAGATGGAGATTCATAGTATTTTCAATTTATACAAATTATCCAGAATTTGACGAGTGCAACTGCCAATGCAATAAGCTAGTTTTTCCTCATTTTCGTCAATCTGGTCAGTCAATTGCAACTGCTGAGTCAATCGAAGATAACTGGTTGCCATGTGAACTGCTTCATGGGAGATGCACTCGCTCCCAAGTATTTCCTTGCAAAACAGCACATCCCCTATTTTGGGTGCTGTGATTCGCTTCTCCCCTTCACATCTTTCTCGCCACAGAGGAATTGTGAGCGCCCCATATCCGCCGTTTTTATCTTTATCCCAAGTTGACAATTTTGCCCCAGCATCCCACATTGTGGCTCTAGCTTCAAAGATGTGAACGTGATAGTAGTGGCGAAAGTCTTTGATAAATGGGTTGTATTTTGCGGGGACAACTTTGATTTTGGCAAGCCTCATCAATTCCTCCTGAATATTCCCCGAATAGGTGTAATCGCATCAATCGCCATTGCTACAACATAAGGAGATTGCACTACGGGTAGTAGCTTGAATCTCCCTGTTTCTGGCTTCCCAATTGTCACCACAATTTCAATATCAGCTTCTGCCAAAAACTCAATTCCTTGGGGGTAAGTTTGCGGCTCGACTAAATACCCTTCTAGCAGCACAGCATGACCGTCAGCGCCAGCAAATTGCTGAATTTCGTTGGCATAACGGTTGACTGTGCTGGTGTCGGTTGTGGGCTTCAAGACTGCTTTGATTATGCGGGGTTGGTAGTTAAGAGAACGGTTGCCGACAGCGTTGATTGTGTAAGTACCGTCAGCAACAAGAAAAGTGAGGGTGGTGTTTTCAAAACCTGAGAAGGGTGATGTCATTATTGATAGTGGATCATCAATAGGGTGCAAGCATGAATCAAGAACCTGTTATTTTGTCGGTTGAGTCATATATCAATCCAGAAACATTTAAGCCAGAGGTAAAAATTGAATATAAAGGCAAGCAACTTTTTGTCACTGCAACTGATGCCACAAAAAAAGCGATCGCCATTATCAACGCTGCTGCATACGCTGAATCGGAAGGGGCATTGTTTAAAGCATTAGCCCCAGATATACCCAAAGGTTTTGGCAAGCCCAGCAAAGATGTACAAATGGCAGTTGCAGCACTAAGATTAGTAAGAGAAAAACGACAACCATTGCCTGTTGATGTAAATGCTATTTTTGGATTTAATACACAAAAACCATTAGTAGAAATTGATTATCAAGAATTTAAAACCACCCTTGATCTAGATGATGCCAGGAACCATGCAGCAGTTCTGTTGCAAGCATCAGAAGCTGCTAGGTTTGACGCTTTCTGGTTTAAGTTTGGCAAAGAACTAAGCATGAGTGAAGGTGAAATTCAGTCGGTAATAAATGAATATCGAGTCTATAAAGAACGCTATTATGTTGAAGCTTTGTTTAAGCTATGAAGTTTACCCCGCAGAATAAACAGTGAAGTTGCCCAATGCCACAGTATAAACTCTCCCTAAGCCATCGCTGAATTTGAGTGTGTAACTCAATTCCACCTCTGAATTGGGGAAACTTTCTGTGTCGCCAGGGTCAATACTGAAGCTACCCATTACAGTTTCAATCTTGGTTTGACCATCCACCGCCGGATCGTTTTGATGAACAGCAGAACCTGATTTAACAATTGGCGCGGCAAACAGATCGTCTTTGCGCTTGGCGGTAAATTCGGCATTTAATCCATCAAGCCTTTGACCCTGAATCTTGAAAGATAGAGCGGTTAAGTCTCCCTTCACCAAACGCGATCCACTGAACGCGGGTGCGTTTGACCCAGGTTGCAACAGAGTACTCAAGTCAGCCCTGTACAACGAACCTTTGGGAGGCGCTGCGGGAGAGACATTGAGGAAGAATTTGACTTGGGAGTTGGTAGTAGATGTGATCACTCCTGCGGGAAAATTCAGCTTCCGCTTGAGTGTCCCAGCAAGGTTGGAAGTGAAATTAACTGTGTCAGGTTTCACCGAGCGCTTTTTACCCAATGCCCCCACGCTGGCAGATAATACCGTGGTAATTGTGCCGGGTCTACCCAAATTTTTGCGGATTTTGATTGTGGCGATGTCGGCGGTGGTAGCCGATGCAATGACACCAGATGCAAAGTTTGTCATTAATCAAGGGTAATGGTAAGGGCAGATGCAGGGATGGTGGGAATTGTGCCAGCGCTGATTACCTGAGTTGGGGATAGTGCATAGCGCCCAAGGTAATTGCCGCCGCTAGAAGCATCAAACAACTGAACGTGAGTGGCAGTGCCCTGAGAACCTGTAGCTTCACCAAAAGCGATGTCTGTGGCGTTTGTTTTGCTGCCAACTGTGGCGACGGGGAAGTTATTGGTGTTGTTAGTTACGCTAGTTCTTGCGTATCCATTGCCACTGGGTTCTGTGCCAGCTAGGGCATCTGTAGGACTGCTGGTAGCGTAGGCAGCGTACAAAGTGGTAATTACATTGAAGGGCACGTTGCCGAATAGCTGGTTAAGCAGGGCATTTTTCACGTAGTTGCTCAATCCCCCGGCTGCAAACTGCACCGTGAGGGAACCTACGGGAATTCGCATGGCATCGCCCACGGTGATGTTGATGGGGCTACTCAAGGGGAAGTACACCAGCATATTGCCACTGGTGGGAGAATCGAAAACTGCGATCGCTTGTACTAATCCATGATTCGAGGTTGCCTCGGAAAACTGAATTTCTGTGGCGTTGGACTTGATTTGATTGGCGGTGACAGCAAAGTTTGCGGTGTTGTTAGTGACGGCGATTCTCTGGTATCCGCCTGAATTCGGTTCAGCGCCAGGGCCAGTTTCGCCGGCAACGCCTACCATGTAGCCGAAATATAATATGTTGGGTGTGCCGTAGGGTACGCCACCGAATAGTTGATTTAATAGCTGGGCTTCGCAAAAATCGCTTAGGGAGCCTGACATGAGTTAATTTCTTGCAAGAAACTTCGTTGGTATGGTTCCCTTTTTATGCAAGAAATCTTCTGTCAGATTAGACCGTGCGTTCGCTAGCTAATAAGTTCGTTTAAATTTTTTTGCACAACTTCTTTGGCAAACCTAGAAGCTCTACGAGTCAAAGCTCTGTCGGACGGCAGCTCTTTGCATCTTGTTCCAAAATGGTAAGACTTCCCGCTCCAGATAAATTCAAGCGCCCAAAAGTTAGCTTCAGCGTAGACTCTTACAAAGCCAAATGGTGTAGTCACAACACCGTCTGTATATCTTCCACCGCTTACAACGTGATGTGAATAATTACTAGAAGTTATTGATATTTTTGAGACCCTGCTATTCTCTACTAAATTCATATCAACTCCTCAACAACATTCCGCCTCCACCCATTGTATCTGGTGATGGCGGTAGACCCAACTGATAGCGCAGTTTTTCAATCAAGTCATCCCTTTGGGTAAACATCCCGGCACTTCTTGAACTCGTCTCCCACTCCAAAACATCGGCGCGTTTCAAAGCACTATTAACAGAACTTCGCTCACTAAAAATCGCCCTTTCAATCATCTGTAAATCAGCCATGATCTGCAAGACTTGATTCACCAAAAATTCAGACTTCTGCTCAATTATGTTTAACCTTGCCCAGATATCATCCTCTTGGAATAGCAGTGGCACAGGGCGATTTTTCTGATATTCAGTTGGTGTGAGGGTAGCATCAAAGCGGTAAAAATCATTGGGCGCGTCGGCGTACTGCGATCGCATTTGGTCAGTTCTCAAGTACGCTTCATTGAGGGCGGTGAGGATTTGATATCTTTGTTCTAGAGTAAAAGGCATATCAATAATTTGTAATTGTTAATTAATGGTTCCAATTTATGGTGAATATACAAGAGAT
>NZ_DASQZC010000587.1:0-3354 GCF_035638895.1 Nostoc sp.
CCAGAGTAGGAAAATAACCCGCTATCAATTACTGAATGAAATTCTCCCATGAGGCAATTAAGGCAGGATTTAGTCATTCCCAATCCTCCAGGTCAATCCTATATTCTGCTGCTTCTATCGCTTCTTCTTCACTCTCAAATGGCCCATACCACTTGCTAGAGTCAACCCTGTAGTACCACCCTTTGTTTGGCTCCCAGTCTGTTGCGATTTCCCTATTTTGGTAGGAATCAGTTGGCATTTTGCACCTCCACTTCCTCAATCACTTCGCATTTGAGAGGATGCTGGCATACAACTTTTAACCAATCTCGTCCAATCCAATTTTCTTCATCACGACCGAGAATGTCGGAGTTAATCAATTCATCATAAAGACCGCTAAAGCAGTGGCAAGCATGAAGTTCTTTATAAAGGCGATCGCTTAACCGAGAACAATCCAGACACATTCCATAAGTTGACCAATCACCATCCCAACAACCTTTAATGTGTTTGTATGTCGTGCCTGATTTTATTGGGTGCTGGCACTCGCAGCAAGAAAATGGTAATTCTGCAATGACTTCGCTCTCCTCATATAAATCCTCTCCTGATTCTTCATCGTAATCGGGGCGCTCAATACCACAATTGCACATGTTAAAAATGCTCCTTTGAATTGGACTTAGAAAGACTACGATCTTCAAGTAATTTCAGTATTTTCGACGCAAGGAACGAGCGATCGTAGTGCGGTAAGCCAGGGGCAGAAATGGCTACTAATAGCAATTTAATTTCTGATTCAAACTTGCCTAAATCCATCACCGAAATTAGTGGGAGCAGACATCTGGCGTATGCCCTGACCTCTTTGTGTGTGAGTCCGCATTCACCTAGATTATTTGCGATTCGCTTTAATATCGTCTGAAATCCATCAACTTCACCATCAAATCCAAACATCATGTTTCCTCCACTGGGTAGCCCAATTTCAATTCCTTTGGATACATTTCCAACATCTTCTGTTGATCCAAGAGTCGCAAATGTCCACCCGCGAGTATTCCGATGATTAAGTCACCATAACTTTGTGTCTCCTTGCTGTTATTACGTATTAACTGCGGAATGACATTGCTAATCAAAAAATTGATGTAGACCAAGTCTTCTCGGCAGTTGGCTGCTTTGTATAGTGAAATCAACAGGTCTGCTACGCGATCGTGAGGTGTTCCGCCAAAGAAACAGCTTAGATATTTTTCAGACGCATCAAACAAAAAGCTGATAGTGGGTGATGGGACGCAAGAAAAATACAAGGAATCAGATTCCTGCCAAAAGTCGTAGAAAGTTACGTTATCTAAAGTTTTTTCGCAATCACTTAGCCATTCAGTATCAACTTCAAACCATTCACCATGAACTCGATGGCGATTGTTGCGTTGGTGATACAGCCTCTCATCAGCTACTGCATCAACAGTCCAAAAGCAATCAAGCATCAACAGGGGATAAGGGGACTGATTGTTTATTGTTTGATGCCTAGCTACTGGATTTAGTGATCGCCCTATCTTGTATCGAGTTGTGCCTTTTGCCCAAAGAAGATAAACCCATCCCTCATTAGATGAGGAAATGTCATGAATAGTTTTTTCAAGGTTCATAAGTGCAAACTAATTTTCCGCCAACATAAACAACGCCCCATTCGGGATATTGGGCGATCGCTTGCTTAATTTTGTTCCACAGCCCAACATCCTCCCAGCATTCAAGCAGAAAATTAAACCCCGGATTATCGCCCGACATACTTGCCAGTCTCAACTTGTTTTCTCTTTCGGGGCGCAGTTCTCTACGTTCAACAATTGCCTCATTACTCCATTTATCTGGCGCGGAACAAACGCCTTCATGAGTAGTTTTCGTTTCCTCACTACAATCTTTATTCTCACTTAACAACGAAGTGGGTTGACCTTGTGCAGCATCCACAAGCGTTAGCAATGTGCAATCAGTTGCCACAGGCAAGTCTTCCTCTGTTTCTTCCACGCTTTCGGCTTGAGGCGACGCGCCCCCCAAGGGCGCGTGAGCCGTCTCTCGAAGATGCGAATTTTCTGGCGTGGAAGAATCACACCTCACGATCTCTTTTGAAGAGTTCGTGAGGTGTTTTTGAGCAGTTCGTGAGGGTTTCTGTAAACCTTGTCGGAAAAGGGTTTTGTTTGAGATAGGTGCTTGATTTGAAGCACGCATTTCTTCAGAGCCATTGTGAATCTCTGAAATTTCAGAATTTGATTGCTGTTTTTCAGAATCTAGTTGTTGTTTTTCGGGGTCTACCTCTTCCCAAAAATCTTTCATCCGGCTGCCATGTAAATTACGCACGATCCAGCCAACAGTTTCTCGCCCATCCTGGATAGATTTATCAGGTTTAAAAATAAACAGTCCACTTTCAGATAAAACTTTCTTGGCTTGAATGAAAGTGCTGTATCCCAAAGTCGTAGACAAAGGCATCCACCGCGAACCATAGGGATCTGATGTCCAACACTCCTGCCATAGCTGATTAACGGAGGGTTTTTGTTGTGAAGCCCAAAGCATATCTTCTATCGGAATAATCACATGAAGCCTCTTGTATGGAGATTCTGATTTGCGGTTTGATGGCTTTGATGCTACTGATGCGACCATGATTCACCTCCATCTGCCCAAAATCTCTTTAGCATCAATTGTTTTGCCGCATTTATTAACTCTTTTTCAGATTCAGGTACATCATTTATCAGATGCTCAATCTCAGCCCGTTGCAATGACCTGTTTGCAGCAGGTAACTTTTTTACCTCAACCTCGCTGCCAGGATGAAAAGAACAATGACGATATAGATATTTGAAATGTTGTTTGTCCTGTGAAGGCAAAGAATCCCAGGTTTTGGCATCCCATCCTGGGGGAATGAAGTCAGAAGGCATGGGTAGTAAGGTTTGGATCTGAGCCTGCATTAGCTCAAAGCTTTGTTGCAAATTTTGAATTTGTTGCTGTAATTGCGGGACTGCCCTTACCGCTTCTTTTGCGATCGCCTCACATTGAAGAAAGTATTTTCGGATCTGCTTACCCTCTTCACTCTTAGCCAGCATCCCCATTTCCTTAAAACATTCCACTGTTAAATAAATGTCTTCTCGATGCGTCAAGCCTCCGTCTGGAGCCGACTCCACATTACTGTGGAGTCGGTAATCTGTGTCTTGATTGAAATAGCTAGTTAATTTTCTCTTGGCTGAATCTTTGCGGCTATAACCCAGAACTTTCCACGCGACTTCAAATTCAACAGGATACTTTTCAGTTGAATAGTAAAGTTCTTCTGCCGTATCTTGGGTAAATTTAAATGGTATAATCATATTGCTTTTAAGTGGTTTCTTGGTGGATTGCATTATCTACAGGAAGCCATCTTTTTTT
>NZ_DASQZC010000588.1:0-7213 GCF_035638895.1 Nostoc sp.
ACTATAGCAGCTAACAAACATACAGGTTGATTTAAAGAAATTCCGAATAACAAACCCAATCCAGCAATTCCCCAAAATGGTAAAGCTGCTGCTTGTCTTTGTTCTTCCACAATTTGAGTAATCATATTAGAAGATTGCTTACTAGCGAGTAATGCCTCTTTGACTTGCCTCTGTTCGCCTGCGGACACTGATAAACCTATTTTACGCCGTAGTTTTTCAATTTTGCGGGCATCAGTGCTGTACTCTGTTAGCTCATCTTCTGCCATTCTCAGAAGTCGTTCTAGTTGCGCCATTAGGCATTGCATCCCATATAACAATACAGCCATTATCCCGAATAATTGTTATTTATGGACTATATGGTATTTAATTTCATAATCCAAAATCATGCTACTAGCTGTAATATCTAAAATTGAATATGGGAAAAATATACTAGTACGCCACGGCGGAAATAGAGCAACCATTAAAAATCCCTAAATAGCTTATTCCATAATACTTTTGACTTGTGGCTTTTGACTTCCGCCTTGCGGTTAGTGGTTACGCACTGAAAAACTGAGTATAAACTTAAAAGGTAATTATGACTACAGTATCTAAAAGCACATTATCTTTATCTTCCCAAGAGCGATCGCTCATTTTGTGGTTTGATGAAGTTGGTATTGCTGATATCCCGGTAGTTGGTGGTAAAAATGCTTCACTGGGCGAAATGATTCAACAGCTAACGCCTAAAGGTATTAATGTTCCCACTGGATTCGCCACTACTGCTTACGCTTATCGTTATTTCATCAAATCAGCAGGTTTAGAAGCAAAGCTACGCAAACTCTTTGCTGACTTGGATGTTGAAGATGTCAAAAATTTACGAGAACGGGGGAAAAAAGCGCGATCGCTATTAATCCACACCCCATTTCCTATAGAATTGCGGGAGGCGATCGCTAAAGCTTACCAAAGTCTTTGTGAACAATACAACGCAGAGACAGATGTTGCAGTCCGTTCTAGCGCCACCGCCGAAGACCTTCCAGATGCTAGTTTTGCTGGACAGCAGGAAACTTACCTCAACGTTGTCGGCGCTGAAGGAGTTTTAGCAGCTTGTCATAAATGCTTTGCTTCCATATTTACCGATCGCGCCATTTCTTATCGTCACACCAAGGGATTTGACCACTTTAGCATTGCTCTGGCTGTGGGTGTGCAAAAAATGGTGCGCTCTGACTTAGCAACCTCTGGGGTGATGTTCTCCATTGATACAGAAACCGGATTTAAGGATGCGGCGCTGATTACAGCCGCCTACGGTTTAGGCGAAAACGTTGTCCAGGGGTCTGTAAATCCTGATGAATATTATGTTTTTAAACCAACTTTAAAAGCTGGTTTCCGCCCAATTATCGATAAAAAATTGGGTAGTAAAAAACTGAAAATGATTTATGATGACGGTTCCAAATTGACTAAAAATGTATCTGTTTCGCCCAGCGAAAGAAGTAAATTTGCCCTAAGTGATGAAGAGATTTTACAACTAGCAAATTGGGCGTGTTTAATTGAAGACCATTATTCCCAAGTCCACGGTATTTCCACGCCAATGGATATCGAGTGGGCAAAAGATGGGATTACTAATCAACTTTTTATTGTGCAGGCGCGTCCCGAAACCGTGCAGTCGCAGAAGACGGGAAATGTGTTGCGGAGTTATCGGTTGTTATTGGGGAATAGGGAATGGGGAATAGGGAATGGGGAAAAAACTTGCCAATCTCCACTTCCTGATTCCCAATCTCTAATCCCCCTTGTTTCGGGGCGGGCGATTGGGGAAGCGATTAGTCAAGGGAAAGCACGTCTAATTTTAGATGTTCAGAAGCTTGAACAGTTCCAAGTTGGGGAAGTTTTGGTGACAGAGAGAACTGACCCCGATTGGGAACCAATTATGAAACGCGCCAGTGCAATTGTTACTAATTCTGGGGGTAGGACATGCCATGCAGCGATTATTGCGCGAGAATTGGGCGTACCTGCGATCGTGGGATGTGGCAATGCTACAGAAGTTTTGAAACCTGGTCAAGAGGTAACAATTTCTTGCGCTGAAGGGGAAGAGGGAAAAGTTTATGCAGGTTTATTACCTTTTGAAGTGGAAGAAGTTCCTTTAGAGAACTTACCTCGCACCCGCACTCAAATTTTAATGAATGTGGGTAATCCCCAAGAAGCATTGAGTTTATCAGCAATTCCCAACGATGGGGTAGGTTTAGCACGGACAGAATTTATCATCGCTAACCAAATTCAAATTCATCCAATGGCATTGATTCATTTTGATTTATTAAAAGATGAATTTGCCAAAGCTAAAATTGCTGAAATTACTGCACTTTACGACAATAAACCCCAGTATTTTGTAGATAGATTAGCCCAAGGTATCGCTAGAATTGCGGCGGCATTTTATCCCAAACCAGTGATTGTGCGAATGTCAGATTTCAAGAGTAATGAATATGCCAATTTGTTAGGTGGGCGACAGTTTGAACCCCACGAAGAAAACCCAATGCTGGGTTGGCGGGGGGCAGCGCGTTACTATGATGAAGGCTACAGAGAAGCTTTTGCCCTAGAATGTGATGCTATTAAACGGGTACGGCAAGAAATGGGTTTGACAAATGTTATCCCGATGATTCCGTTTTGTCGTACTCCCGATGAAGGGCGTTTGGTTTTAGCAGAGATGGCAAAAAATGGTTTAAAGCAGGGTGTTAACGGCTTGCAGGTTTATGTGATGTGCGAGTTGCCCAGTAACGTTATTCTGGCTGAGGAATTTGCTGAGGTATTTGATGGCTTCTCGATTGGTTCTAATGATTTAACTCAGCTGACATTGGGGATAGACAGGGATTCGGCGTTGGTAGCGAGATTGTTTGATGAACGCAGTCCAGCAGTCAAGGAAATGGTGAGAATGGCTATAAAAGCTGCGAAAAAACATAACCGCAAAATCGGCATTTGTGGACAAGCACCTAGCGACTATCCAGAATTTGCCCAGTTTTTGGTTGAACAAGGAATTGACTCGATTAGTCTAAATCCAGATTCGGTTTTAAAGACGATGCTGGAAGTCGCAAAAGTCGAGGGTACTAATTCGTAATTTTAATCCAAAGCGAGAGGTTATTGTCCGATGGCTAATTTGGAGCAATACAGGCAGCTAATTTGCAGCATTCTTACTGAACATACAAAGATTCCTTACTCTTACGGCAATATTCAGCATGAAACTATCTTTGATCGAGAACAGGATCGATATTTGGTAATGATTCTTGGTCGAGAGCCAGTGCCAGAACTCTCTCCAACTGCAACGCGTCGCGTTCACGGCTGTCTAATTCACATTGATATTATTGATGGCAAAATTTGGATTCAACGTGATGGCACTGAAGAGGGGATAGCAACGGAACTGGTTAGGGCTGGTGTGCCGAAGGATCGGATTGTATTGGGATTTCGGTCTGAAGAACTGCGGAAAAATTCAGAATTTGCGTAGTTGACCGCCGCAGGTATTGCATAGCCAACGGTAGTTAAACTTCAGGATAATTGCCTATAGCATAGCGATCGCTATATTTTGTTTGTGTAATTGTCTACAAAACTTTTGACTGCTCAACCATAAGTATCTTACTATTTTGCAGAATGGCGATTTAGTTTAGCCAAAAGCAAGATGACAAATCTTTTGGAAACCGAACGCTTGATCGTTCGCAGTTGGATACCCGAACGCGATGCCGAACAAGCGTTTGTAATTTATAATGACCCCGAAGTTACGCACTTTCTTGGCAAAGCTTCTTTGGTGACAAGTGTTGAGTCACAGCGTCAGCGCTTGATTGAAGGTATCGAGCGAATGCACCAACGCAACAATGGTACTGGAGCTTGGGCAATTGTTGAAAAAGAAAGTACAACAATTGTGGGAACTATCCTTCTTAAACAATTGCCCGACAAAGATGGTTTACCCACTCAAGATTATGAAGTAGGCTGGCATTTGAGGCGAGCTTCTTGGGGTAAAGGGTATGCAACAGAAGCAGGACGAGCTATGCTCAACTACGGATTTAGTGTGCTGAACTTGCCAGTGATTTATGCCGTAGTGAAGCCAAGAAATCATCCTTCAATCCGTGTAACAGAACGATTGGGTATGAAACCAGTGGGGCAGACAAACAAGTATTACGGTACTGAACTACTCCTGTTTCAACTAGATGCACCTGAAGAGTGGAGGGAGAACAAGGGAGCAGTTATTGAGCAGAGGGTAGCAGGGCAAAGCAGTGGAGTTTAAAAACTCGTCGGCGAGTATTAAAGACTCATTCACGAGTATCAAAGATTCGTTCACGAGTATTAAAGACTCATTCACGAGTATTAAAGACTCGTCGGCGAGTATCAAAGACTCGTTCACGAGTATTAAAGACTTGTTCACGAGTATCAAAGACTCATTCACGAGTATAAAAGACTCGTTCACGAGTATCAAAGACTCATTCACGAGTATCAAAGACTCATTCACGAGTATCAAAGACTCATCGGCGAGTATCAAAGACTCATTGCCCATTACCTATGCCCAATGTCCAATCCCCCATGCCCAATGACAAATGACAAATGACAAATGACAAATGACTAAAAAGTGGTTCCGAATTGGGATGGTGAGTGTGTTTCTTTTCTCATTTGCCTTAAGGTTTTGGGGGTTAGAGCGATTCAACACTCTGGTATTTGATGAAGTTTACTTTGCCAAATTTGGTAATAATTACCTCACGCATACGCCATTTTTCAATGCTCATCCGCCGCTAAGTCAATATATGATCGGCATCGGCATTTGGATTGGCAGTCATATTCCTTTTTGGCACGATACGGTAAATGGACTCACAGGATCATTGCGATCGCCTTGGACTTATCGGTGGTTTAATGCCCTTACTGGCTCATTTATCCCTTTAGTTGTGGCTGCGATCGCTTATCAATTGAGTTATCGGCGTAGCTTTGCTCTGCTTGCAGGTTTGTTTACAGCTTGTGATGGCATTTTTCTAGTTGAGTCTCGCTATGCTTTAAGTAATATTTATATCGTCATCTTTGGTTTATTAGGACACTGGTTTTTATTATTGGCATTAGATAACCAAAATTGGCGACGTTCTTTTTGGTTAGTTTTTGCTGGCATTGCTTTTGGTGCGTCAGTCGGTACTAAGTGGAACGGTTTATGGTTCCTCTCAGGTGCTTATCTCATTTGGATAGCAGCTTGGGTAATCCATTTGATACATTCTTTTGTTAACTCCAAACTCTTTTTTACATCTTCTTCATTGAAGGAGGCAGGAGGCAGGGAGAGTAGAGGAGCAGGGGAAGCAGGGGTTAGTACTTATTCTCCCTCATCATCCTCATCTCAAACACCACTACAAAACCTAACTCAGCTAAATATTTTTCACATGCTGTTTTATCTAGGAATTATCCCAGCTTTGATTTACAGCATTATCTGGATTCCTCACCTTCAACTAGATAAAACTTATGGATTTATTGCGGTACATCAGCAAATTTTGAAGTTTCACTTACAGCTAGGTGGCAATAGTCCTAACGTGCATCCTTATTGTGCTGCCTGGTACAAATGGCCGTTGATGACTCGACCAATGGCATATTATTATCAAACGGCTCAAAGTATCACCGAATCCTTACCTGTGATGGGCCCGCCTTTGCCTGCCGGTGCTGGACAAGTTATTTATGATGTCCATGCAATGGGCAATCCATTTTTGTGGTGGTTTGGTGTTGCTGCCATGTTGTTTTTAGTAGGGATACTGGTGTCACAACCCGTAATTCTTTGGGTGAAAGAAAAGCGTTTTTCAGTACCTGCAACTCTTAGTGTTGATACTTGGATTGCCTTGTATTTAGTTATAAATTATGCTGCTAACTTATTACCTTGGGTAAAAGTGACAAGGTGCGTTTTTATATACCACTATATGTGTGCAGTGGTGTTTATATTTTTAGCGATCGCTTGGTTTGTTGATCAGTGTCTTCGTAGTTATTATCAACAACTCCGGGCGCTAGGTGTCACCATTACTTTTATCATTCTGACTGCTTTTATTTTCTGGATGCCCATTTATTTGGGTTTACCCCTCTCACCTCACGATTATAAACTGCGAATGTGGTTCAACTCTTGGATTTGATTATAGAAGAATTCAGGAGTCTGAATTCAGGAGCGGAGCCGGAAATGCTCCGTCTCCAGTCATAATCAAGATGCTCGGTGCGATCGCTGCGCTACCCGTATCACTAAATCTCGCAACCTCAACCAATTATTTAAAATCGTCAAGAGTATTGAAGATTTTTGGCTCTCTACTGTAACACTACCATCGGACTGAGCAGGGGGCAGGGGGAGAGTAACTCTTGACAAATGACTAATGACTAATGACAAGATCGAGGAGCAATAGGGGGTGAAACCCGAAGATTATGGTTGTTAGCTACTCAGTAAAAATCTTGTTAATTGAGGATAACCTAGCTTCTGCTAGGTTATTACAAGAGTTTCTGTGCCCTTTGTTATGAATTTTTTCTCTGATAAAAATAAATTTATCTTTACAAAAACGTTACTAAAATTTAGCGACTATTTTCGGAATTTATAAATTGGATTTGTAGCCTAATCTATATCTACAAAAGCAATATTCCACAAAAATTGTTAGAAATATAACTTAACTAAATTATTTTTTGCATAAAATAAAAACTAAAAGGTGATAAGTACTACATCTGCTAGAAAAATTATTTTTTGCAATTTTTCTACTTAATTTAGAGATAATTGCCAGCTTATGACCGTTCATAAGATATTTTTGTGTCCTAAATCCTAGTAAATGATACGTATATGCGTGAATATAATAGGACAATTGAAACAGAATATATAAAAGTAATTAATGGTAAGTACTTAACACCATTTCAGCGTAAATTACTGCTAGTAAGTTTGGAAAAAAGTTTACCTGAATCTTACCGACAACGTATTGAAATCATGTTGTTGGCAGATGAGGGAAAATCCCAAACAGAAATTTGTCAAATTTTGGGGTGTTGTCCAGCTACAGTAAGGCATTGGATGCACATAGCCCGGACAGGCATGGCGCACCAATGGCAAGATTGCCCCATTGGTCGCCCGAAAGCAGTAAATGAGGAGTATTTAGAACGTCTAAAAGAACTGATTAAAAGTAGTCCCCGCGATCATGGCTATGCTTTTCGTCGGTGGACAACAAACTGGCTTGGGAAACATCTAGCGAAAGAATTTGGGATTGAGGTGAGCGATCGCCATATCAAG
>NZ_DASQZC010000589.1:0-1850 GCF_035638895.1 Nostoc sp.
GGTTCAATTCCCTAAAACCAATATATTTAATCAGTAGATTTTGTGATCCCTATCCCTGAGTGAACTCGATTAGTTATGCTCCTAGATTTAGAAAGATTTTATCAGGCTTGCAATCCCAGCAGACCTCTAATCATAGGAAATGCCAGCGATCGCAGATACTATATCGATTTTGCTGCGGTGCGGGGTGGCAAGATTATCGAGGCCTTGCAGCGCACGATCGCTAGAATATCGCCGGATGTCCCAACCTGTCAACTATTTACAGGACATCTCGGTTGTGGAAAATCAACAGAGTTGTTGCGGCTCAAAGCTGAGTTAGAAGTGGAGCAATTTCATGTAGTTTACTTTGAATCTACCCATGTCTTAGAAATGGCAGATGTGGATGTGACTGATATTTTGTTAGCGATCGCAGGACAGGTGAGTGAAAGCCTAGAAGCAATGAAAATTAGGCTCAAACCTACCTACTTTACCAAGTTGTTTGGTGAACTTGTGGATTTTTTGCAAACGCCGATTGACCTTGGGGTAGAAGCAGAGTTGTCTGTGGGGATTGGCAAAATTACAGCTAAAACTAAAGAAAGTCCCCAATTGCGGCGGCGGTTAAGAGATTATCTAGAACCGCGAACAGCAAATATTTTACAGTCAATTAATCAAGAATTGCTAGAACGTGCCACTAAGGAACTGAAAACCAGGGGTAAAAAAGGACTAGTAGTCATTGTTGATAACTTGGATAGAGTCGCAATTCGACCTTTACCATCGGGGCGATCGCTACCAGAATACTTATTTATTGAGCGGGGTGAACAGTTACGCAAACTGAATTGTCATGTAGTCTACACTATTCCCTTAGCCCTGACTTTCTCCAACGATAGCGCCGAACTTCAGCATCGTTTAGGGGGAGGAGTCGCACCAAAAATATTACCGATGATACCTGTACGTCTGCGCTCTGGGGAAATTTTCACCCAAGGGCTAGCAATGATGCAGCAAATGGTACTAGCTAGAGCTTTTCCAGACATTCTGCCTAGCGATCGGTTAGGCTTAATTACAGAGGTGTTTGATAGTCGGGAAACCTTAGATCGATTGTGCCTGATTAGTGGTGGTCATGTACGCGACTTGCTAGGGTTACTGTTTGACTGTCTGCGAGAACAAGATCCACCCTTTGAGCGCAATTGTGTCGAATTGGTGATTCAAAGACAACGGGATTACCGAGCCAACGCTATCGATCCTCATGAGTGGGAATTAATCTTTCAGGTGGTGCAACAGCAGAGAGTTAGAGGTGATATACAATACCACGCTTTATTGCGAAGTTTATTTGTATTTGAATACCGCGATCATCAGGGAGCTTGGTTTGCCGTCAACCCAGTTTTAGCAGAGACGGAAAAATTTAAATCATGGTTGAAGGACACCCACAAGCAGATATAAGAGCAGCAAACGAGCAAGCTCTACGAAGTTTGGGGAGAGCAATTACCCTTTCTAGCGGTCAATTCTCCCTGGTTTTGGTGTGCTGCAATTATCGAGTTTTGCAAGAACAAATGCTGCAACGACTCGAAGAACTCTCATCAGGAGTACACCGAATTCAAAAGGTAGTTCTGTCGCATCATGCTAGAAGCCTTTACACAAGTATTCATTTACAACTGCTAACCGAAGATAATCCGCCATCGGCGTTGATGATTTTGGGTTTAGAGTCAGTAGATGGACTTGATGATCTACTTAGCTCTATCAATCATATTCGTGATGAATTTCGCAAACGCCACCCATTTCCTCTAATTGTGTGGATGAATGAGGAAGTGTTGCAAAAAGTTGTGCGTTTAGCACCAGATTTCGCTAGTTGGGCGGCGACACCGATTCGGTTTGAGATG
>NZ_DASQZC010000590.1:0-2670 GCF_035638895.1 Nostoc sp.
TAAAGCTTGCAGCTTTTCGGGTGCAGATGTAGCTGGGCCAACAGTACAAATGATTTTGGTTCGACGCATAGGGATTAGGGGTTGAGGAGTAACGTGTGAGTTTGGATGGTTTATACCAATTCGTAATTCGTAATTCGTAATTCGTAATTCGTAATTAAGAGACTTCGCATCCAAATTCACATGTGCTTCATATCACTGTTTTTGTAAATAAAGATACTAAATGAGGTTTTGTTCTCAGCATATTTACTATTCAACCCAAATCCTAAAAGCCAAGGGTCAGCCCCTTCTCTGCGTTCGCGCAGCGTGTCGCAGACAGACGCTACGCGAATGGGGAAGTCAAAAGTCAAAAGGTCAAAAGTTAATGACCAATGACCAATGACCAATGACAAATGACCAATCAAACCACAGCATCCGTCGGTGCGAGTTTTTCCTTTTGTGACATAGATAACATCAGGTCAATCACGCGATTCGAGTAGCCCCACTCGTTGTCATACCAGGCAATTACTTTAAAGAAGTTGGAGTTCAACTCAATCCCAGCACCTGCGTCAAAGATACTAGAATGGGTATCGCCTTGAAAATCTGTGGAAACTACTTCTTCATCTGTGTAACCCAAGATACCTGCTAGTGAACCTCCGGCAGCCTCCTTCATGGCAGCACAGATTTCTTTATAAGTAGTAGCTTTGGCAGTTTTGAAAGTTAAATCAACTACAGAGACATCGGGAGTCGGAACTCGCAATGCCATACCAGTCAACCTGCCCTTCAGTTCTGGTAAAACCAGTGCTACGGCTTTAGCTGCGCCTGTGGATGAGGGAATAATATTCTGGCTTGCACCTCTACCACCCCGCCAGTCTTTCTTGCTAGGGCCGTCTACAGTTGGCTGGGTAGCAGTCATGGCATGAACTGTGGTCATTAACCCTTCAGTCAAACCAAAGTTGTCATTGATGACCTTAGCTATGGGAGCTAGACAGTTTGTAGTGCAGCTAGCATTGGAGACAATGATATCCTTGCTGGGATCAAATAGGTGATGATTGACACCCATTAACAGGGTAGTAACTCTATCTGGATCTTTAGTGGGAGCGGAAATTACCACTCGCTTTGCACCTGCTTTCAGGTGGTTTGCGGCTCCTTCGTGGTCAGTGAAGAGTCCGGTAGCTTCCACCACATAATCTGCACCTAATTTTCCCCAAGGTAACTCTGATGGGTTCCTCACCGACACGCAAGGGATGAAGTGCCCATCAATGAGGATACCATCTTCCTTGGCTTCAACTTTGTGCTTTAATCTGCCGTGGGTTGAGTCGTACTTTAATAGGTAAGCGAGATTATCTGGTGGTACTAGGTCGTTAATGCCTATAAACTCAATGTTGGGATTATCGATGCCAGCGCGAAGCACAAGTCGCCCGATTCGACCGAAGCCATTGATACCAACCTTCAATTTAGTCAAGATTAAACCTACCGTTGTGCAAAGTTGAACAAAAGGAGAAAGTTAAAAGTCAAAATAGATTGCCTTTTACTCTTTACTATATGATCCTGACAGTCTCAGTCAGCTAAGGCATATTTACTTGGCATATTTTAATGATTGGAAGAATGGGGAATAGGGAGGAGAATAATAACTTCTAACTCCTAACTCAGTACTCAAGACTCAGTACTGATGAGGGGCAACCCACGATTCGTTAGGAGATAAATAGCAAAAGTACCTACCCAGTGACTAGCTGCATAATCACTTACAATATCTGCTAGTCCATGCTGACGATGGCGAAGGGCAGCAGAGCGAAGTGTTTCTATGCGGCGATCGCTATTTGCCAATCCAGAAATGATACCCTCAAGCATCCAAGCACGACTAAGATTAAGACCGTAGAAGTGGGCTTGCATATAATCTTTAGGATTATCTACTCCGGGTGGTTGTAACCAATTTGCTGAATTCCCAATCGGTATTTGTGGAAGAAAATTGGTGAGCCAGTCAGTGAAAGCTGTTGTTGGCAGGACTCGCCGCATCAGGTCTGCTTCAGCAAGGCCAGGAGAGAGAAAATCGTAACCAAGCGGCTCGAATCGTAAGGAGTAATTGCGATCGCTAAGATAAAATTGCCGTGCCTTATTCTCTAGTAACTGAATGAAGTCAGTATTTTCGGTAATCCATGCCCAATCTAGCATCAAACCAAGTGCAAAAGCTGTTTGGCTATGCATCCCTGTGCGATTTGGGAGTTTCAGTCCGTTAATCCAGCGATGTAAGTTACCTGCAATTAACTTTTCTAGCGGTTCCAATATAACCCGCCATTGTTTCGCTTGAGGATGATTCCACTCGTGAAGTTCGGCAGCCAGTTGCAGAAGCCATGCCACACCATAAGGAAATTCAAAAAAAGGCACCCGTTGGAAATGGGCAATTTCTCCTTGAATTTTCTCAGGTGTTAGGCTTTGCTCAAGTGCTTGCTTTGAGGCTGCATTGAAAGAGGTTTCAGGAAAGTGGCGCATAAGACGTACCAGCAACCAGTGACCATGTACGGCTGAATGCCAATCTAAGCAGCCATAAAAAGCAGGAGTCAATTCACGCGGTGGTTTTATATCCTCGTCGCTATCAGCCCAATACAGACCACTGTGGGGATATTCCCGACCAATACAATCCAGCACTAATTGAGCATATTGTGCTGCGATCGTTTCATTAATCTCCAAATTATC
>NZ_DASQZC010000591.1:0-2190 GCF_035638895.1 Nostoc sp.
GTTAACTTTTATAAAAACCTTGGAACGATTCACTTATAGTCTCTTTCCTGACCTTACACTTTGTTGCATAGGTTGATTTTTTATCGCTGACTTACTTAATATAATGCAATTATTGCAGGGTGCCAGTAACCGTGCTATTTACTATTATCAATCTCGTGGTATGACGTTGGATAAAAGCCATATAACCCCGGATAAAAGCAGATTAATTAAATATCTAAAAAATTGGCAAGTTTATCAAAATATTATTCATTGCAATATAATATTTAACCCAAATTGAATTTTATTATACAAACATTTCAGTTAAGTTTTTAAATTATATCTAAAGAATCTCTACAAGTCTGATAAATATATCAAAATATTTTTCATTGTCTTTCAAAACTAAATCGTATAAATTCTAAGTGGAAGTAGCATTGATTAAAAATTTGTTATCTACTCTTAATAGAGATAACCAAATAATCTAGTAGCTACTAACTAGTTTTGCTAACGATAAAGTCATTAAATAGACTTGAGCTTTGTCTATTTTATGTTGCAATGCTAGCAAAATTTTTATCAAAACAATAACGAGGATTAATTCTAATGGCAGACAATTCAAGTAATAGTGGTAGCAGTAACCCCTCTAATAGTGGGAACAACTCGCTCAGCCAATCACCCTACGGTCGCTTGGAAGGAGTTCTCGGTAAAGAAGGCCTCACCAAAATATTTAGTGGTGTTGGTCAAGGAGAAAGTGGCGGTAGCCCATTTGGTGCTGGTGGTGGTGCTGGTGGTGGTGCTGGTGGTGCTGCTGGTGGTGCCGGTGGTGCTGGTGGTGCCGGTGGTGCTGCTGGTGGCAGTGATTTACCCTATGGTGGTAATCCTTTCGCTGGTGACAACTTCTGGAATATCTTTGCAGGCGGTGTAAACCCATCAAACCCATCCGCAGGTGGTGGTAACTCATCCGCAGGCGGTAGTCCATCATCTGGTGGTGGTGGCGGCTTCGGTGGTGGCGGTGCTGGTGGTGCTGGCAGTGCTGGTGGTGGTGGCGGCTTCGGTGGTCGTGGTGGTGACGGCTTCGGTGGTGGCGGTGCTGGCGGTGCTGGCGGCTTCGGTGGTGGTGGTAATCCAACCAACCAAGGTAGTGGCAGAGACCCTTTGACTGGTGCTGCTAGCCAGACCTATGGTATTAGCACAACTGAAATACCGGATGGGTTCACTTTGAGGGCTACTATTGACAAGATAGTTGATAAGGAACAGGGTGGTGGACAAAGCCCATCATTTGGTGGTGGACAAGAACAAAGCCCCTCATTTGGTGGTGGACAAGGACTTGGTAGCGGTAGCCCATTTCCTGGAGGTGACGGTGGCGGTACCGATGAAAGTAGCCCATTTCCTGGAAGTGGCAGTGCCGGTGGCAGTAACCCATTTGGTGGCGGTAACCCATTTGGTGGCGGTGCCGGTGGCAGATAAGTATTTAGCGGTCGATAAATTCCGTTTGCTTAATAGAATTCTTGCGAAAATCAGCAGATAAGTAGAGGAGAACAATAATTAGTTCTTCAGTACATAGTATGCTAGTACAGCTTGGCACAAATAAACATAACATTCGATAAAGCTCAAAAGCGTGTATTATCGGTGATGTACCTTCTGCCTTATTGTACTAGTTTGCTATTTTACGTCCTAGAACTCTTTACAGGTAAGGATTTGAGAAACATTTTCTGCTAATTTGACAGTAAGATGATTAAAGCCTTTATTATTAAAGAGATTTTGGGTTTAGCAAATTCACAATTAATATAAGAAGTATTGAAGATGCCATAACCTTTTTAACTAAAAATACAAAAATTGATACCAATGGAAGAGTCTGTTGTCAATCCCCTTAATGATGGAGTTAATCCCTTAAGTGTAAGTGGCCCTAACAGCGTTAGTCCTTTTGCTGGCAATAGCAGTTTTTCTGCTGAAAGTAGCTTGTTGCCGGGTGATACCAATCTGTTATTAGGTAACGGTAACAATCCCATTCCAGGTGGCGGTATTAACCCGTTTGCAGGCGATGGTGGCAGTGGGCTTCAGAAATTAATCTTTGACCGATTAAAGTCAATTTTAGGTGATAACTTTTTCAAGGGGATTGACAACACATTGGCAGGAGGTAGTAATCCTTTTGCAAACAGTGGTTATCCGATTCCAAGTGGGGCTACTAACCCTTTGGCAGGTAACGGTAATGTGATT
>NZ_DASQZC010000592.1:0-2413 GCF_035638895.1 Nostoc sp.
TGCCCTCAATTTCGCATCAGGCGGATCATCGGGGGGCGCTCAGAATCTAGCTTTTGTCCGTAAGACGGTTGAGGATTTGAAGGTTCCGCTAAAGGCTTCTACAGAAGGATTTGTGCAGCTAGCTGCTGCTGCTAAAGGGTCTGCGCTAGAAGGAAAGGGCACTCGTGAATTATTCACGGGGATTTCCCAAGCTAGCACTGTGCTTAGTTTAAGTGCTGACAATACTCAGGGTGCGATTCTGGCACTAAGCCAGATGATTTCCAAAGGCTGTCATGGTAAAGGTACTCTCATTAGGATGTTTAACGGCTCATCCAAACCTGTAGAGAATATCCATGTAGGTGATTCTCTAATGGGATGGGATGGGCTGCCCCGGTGCGTCTTAGCATTGGCCCGTGGGACTGAAGAACTTTACAAGATTATTCCAGCAGCAGGTAAGCCATTCATTGTCAATCTGCATCACAAAATGCGGGTTATGAGAAATGGAGAAAAACAAACGTTAGTCTTGAGAGATTACCTAGCGTTGCCCGATGCTGAAAAGCAAAAGCTTACTCTAGTCCACGAAAAGCTAAAAGAAGTTGAATTTACAATCACTTATCACGATGAAGGTGAGTTCTTTGGCTTCTTGATTTCGGGCGACCACATTTATCTGGACGAACAGGGATTTGAGCATCACAACACTGTTAGTTCCGAAGAATTGCGCCAGCAACTGGGTGAACGTCTGGTGGGCGCGATGGGGATTGCAGCGCGGGCAATGGGCGTTACAGAGGGAGAATTCCAGAAACTTCTCGACTCTGGGAGGATCTTGTCACAAGATTTCTTGCCGAGATTTGCAAAACAGTTGCAGTCAGAATTTGGCGATGCTGCTAAGGATGCGGCGGGTAATGCCCAGAGTGCGATTTTTGACGTACAAAACGCCTTTTTGAGCTTACAGCAGGGCATAGGTGAGGGAGTTGCACCGGCTGCCACTGCGGGATTGAATGCCTTATCTATTGTTCTTGAGGGAGCAGCTAAAGCTGGCAAAGAACTTGGCTTTATCCTGATTGGTGTGACGGCGGCCTTGAGCATAAAAATGGTTGGGGCACTACGAGCCGTTATCGCTACTTTAATCGAAACTAAGCTAGCTACTGGCACTTTAGGTGGTGGACTTGCAAGTCTGGGGCAGACTCTGAATAATTCAGCTTCAGTAAAATGGGCAGCTGGTATTTTCGCTGTCTTAGAAGTTGTAAACCTCTTAAATCAGGCGATTAACACTGAGCTAGTTCAGTCCTTTCAAAAGGCAGCTGATGCAGCCAAAAGATCCGCCGAGGAAACGAAGAAGGCTTTCCAGAAGCCTAAGCCAGAAGCATCCGGTGCTGTAGAAAGATTCCTTGATAAGTATGCGATCGCACCATTTAATTCTGCTACTGGCTCCAAAATATCTACGTTCGCCGAACGAGAAAATGCCCAGATGGAGCGCGGAAAAACCCAAGGACTCGACCCTGTAGCAACTAACGGTGTAGGTCAATTCGTAGACAAGTATTTAATTGGAGCGCTGAATTCTGGTAGTAATTATTTTAAGTTGGGCAATTTACTCATGCCTGGAGGCGTGGGATTTGGCGACAAAGTGAAAACTTGGGGAGAATACGAAAGAGATAGCACCACTAATAATATTCAAGAGCAAGGACTTTATAACACTGAGGCTCTAGCTGAAGCACGGTATCGACTGTCCGAATTCAAAACAGGTACTGGGGAGGGTGGCAAGCTGCGCCCTATTGATGCCCAGTTAAAAACCGCAGAGGAAGAAAGGGCTATACTGCAAGCCAAAATTAAGCGAGACTTTGTAGACAAAGGTCAAGCTCCTCCTTCCGTTCTTAAACAGCAACTTGAAGCAAGTAATTTAAAAATAACTGGACTCAACGACCAACGCGCTGAAGCAGGCAAACCTTTAACTTTTCTGCTCAACGACACAACACGGAAGATTAATTCAATCAAATCGCAATTAGACAATCTCAAAAACCCTGACGCTGTAGCTAATGCAGGTGGAGAAGCAGCAGCAGACAGACAACGGCAAGAACTACAAAGACAGCTTAAACCACAAATCCAGCTTAAAGCCGAGTTAGAGCAAGCACTTGGCTCATTACGGATTGATCCAATTCGGGCATTCACTCAGTCGTTACGTGAATTAAATCTGGCATTAGCTGAGGGACAGGAGAAAAATAAGGAAAATTTATCAAAGCAGAAATTAGCTAATACAAAAACTGCGATCGCTGGTTTCTCCAGCAACAAACTCGCAACTAGGCAACTAGCTTTGTCAAATGCCGATGCTGAATATAAAGCGGCTCAAGCGGATGAGGCGGATTCAGGGCAACTTGCCAAAGGCTATGAGGCGGAAATCAATAAACCTGATTTTCAATCTACGCTGCAAAGACTAGGA
>NZ_DASQZC010000593.1:0-3048 GCF_035638895.1 Nostoc sp.
CGATAGAATGCTTCGATATGGTAAGCATTGTCTCGGTCTTGACGGACATCACTGTTAGAGACACGCGGCGGTATACCAAAGAGAATTCCCGGCAAGTTACCCTCACCCCCCACATCAGGAAACGACATACCGATCGCCCCAAACCAGACATTGGCATTGTCACCACTGTTCACAAATAGAGAATCAGTTCCACCCCTGCCATTGGAAACATCACTCAAACCAGAATTCTTGGCATTTGCCCAAATATATCCACCCCAAGCGTGGATTTGGAAATTCGGGGAGAAGCGATAGAATCCCTGTGCGCCGACAATATCGTTGGAAGTAGCAATGTTGTTGCCAAAGGGAGCGTTTGACAGAGCGCTACCCGTCCCAGCTGCAAGATCGACTACTCCACCAGGGCTATAGCCATGAGAGTAGGCAACACCAATAGCTCCTTGCTCACCATAATAGGCTAAGTGCGCCAGGGCGTTGTAGCCACCATCAAACAAGCCGTTGCTAGCCGATGGGACATTGGGACTGCTGGCTAAATAACCCAAGGTGAGAACCAAGTCTTTGGTAATGTTCCAGTTAGCGGCTGCACCACCGCCACCTCGCCGGAATAAGGGACTGTATGATCCAAAAAGGGAGGGAACCCCATTGCCGTCGTCTGCGATCATGGGGGGAGTGACGGTGGTTGAAATATCGGTGTAACCAATGCCTGTGGGGCCAACAACGAAGTTAAGAGAATCACTAACTGGGAAGTAGTAACGGATGTGGGGGATAATAAGTGTATTGTTGCTGTCATTGTCGAAGTTAAGGCGTGTCATCCCTGTATTTGTGGCGGCGGCAATTTGGCTTGTACCATTAGAATTCGCAAAGTTGCCAAACTCCAGGCGGACTCGCAACAAATCTTTCCCTGTGAAGCTACTCTCTAAGTTGAGACGACCCCGATTTGCAAAGTAGGGACGGGATTCATCGCGTTCGCCACCCACCCTATTACCAAAGGTATCACTAACGGCGGTAATAACTTGAGCAGTCAGCTTGGTAGTAGTAGAAAATTGCTGCTCCTCCAAGGTTGCTGTGTGTGCCTCCAGCGTATCCACCCGCCCACGCAGAGTTGCTAATTCTGTCGCAAACTCTGTTTGCAAATTTTGCAGCACTGCCAAATCTTCTTTTTTAACTAAATCATTAGTACCCACAGCAATTAATTCATTAACCCGGTCTAAACAGGCATTTAAACCAGCCGCAAACTCATAACGACTCAACGCACGATCGCCGCGATAGGTTGCATCAGGATAACCTGCAATACAGCCATAACGTTCGACCAATGATTGCAGTGCCTGAAATGCCCAATCGCTCGGTTTGATATCAGAGAGTTGGGAAACAGAATTAACTTGTCCCTGCAAATTTCTATCATCTTCTGGAGATGCTGCCCAAACTGCTGGAATTGCCAAAAATAAGATAAAAAAGCTATGGAAAATAATTTTTAGCATTGGCTTATTACTTGATAATGGTTTAATTATGAATTTGTAAATAAGAAGATGAAACTCAAATAAAAACTTTTATTTTCTATGCTTATTAGCGTTAATTTTACAGATTAAAAGGTGAGCATACCAATTTTGCAAATTTACCAATTAGAACTAGTCATTGCGAATGGAGCGAAGCGGAATGAAGCAATCGCAGCCGCTAGACTTTGCGATTGCTTCTCTTCGAGACGCTCCGCTAACGCTTCCTTTCATTACGCTCGCAATGACAAAATATGTTTTTACACATTTGGGATGCTCCCATTAAAAGCAGAGACTTTAGCTTAATTAAAACAATACTTAAAACCGCCCAAAATTAATTTTTATAGCAATCCTAAATTATTCCTCAAAATATCTCTTTCTTCTCTTTAAGTTCTCTGCGCCTCTGCGGTTAGTTGGGGTGTAGCTACTTGCCGTAGAGGATACAGAGATACGAATTACATATCTTCTAACTCAATTCCTTTGGTTTCTTTAATAAAAAAGAGAATGAAAAAGAATGAGATAGCTGCCGCAATTGTATAGAGTCCATAGGCAGAACCTAGACCGAAATTTTTCAGTATGGGAGGAAATGTTGTGGAAATGAGGAAATTCGCAACCCATTGCATTGCAGCAGCAACTGAAAGTGCAGCCGCTCGAATTTTATTATTAAACATTTCTCCCAACAGTACCCAAACCACTGGCCCCCAGGAGAAACCAAAGCAAAATACATAGAGGTTGGCTGCAATGAGAGCTGTAGTACCTGCGCTTCCGGTGAGATTGGGGTTCCCAGCAGCATCCAAAGGAGCGTTGCCAAAAATATAAGCCATCGTCCCCAAGGTCAAGGTCATGCCAATCGACCCTAGTATGAGCAAGGGCTTGCGACCAAATTTATCTACAAAGGCGATCGCAATCAATGTTGTAATAATGTTGACGGCTCCTGTAATCACCGTGATTGTTAAGGAACTTTGTTCTGAAAACCCGACTGCCTGCCACAAAACATTGCTGTAGTAGAAGATTACATTAATACCAACGAATTGCTGTAATACAGATAAGCCTATTCCTATCCAAACAATCCGAAGGAGTCCACCATTTCTGCTTAAGAGATCAGAAAAGCTGGGTTCGCGTTCTCGAAGCACTGTCTGCCGAATTTCGTCAATTTTTGCCAGCACGTCACCCCCCAAAATCTTGGTCAGAATGTTAGCAGCTTCTGGTTCGCGTCCTTGAGCAACCAAGTAGCGGGGAGATTCGGGAATCATCAAGGCTGACATATATATTATGGCTGGAGGAATTTCTGTCCAAAACACTGATGGTAAACAGCACTGAAGATGCGACCATTGCCTTGACTCGACCATAACGGTCTGCGATCTTCCCTGCATAAAAGGCTCCTACCGCAGACCCCAATAATGCCAGGGATACGGCAAGACCAATCTCTACACTGTTGGCGTTAAAGGCTGTAGCAATAGCTCCAACTGCACCGTTGATCACTGCGGTGTCAAAACCGAACAGAAAGCCGCCGAGGGCAGCAGCACCAGCAATCAAAATGACATAAAAAGTGCTGGATTTACGA
>NZ_DASQZC010000594.1:0-1846 GCF_035638895.1 Nostoc sp.
AGGAATGACACCTGGGTTATATAAAGGTACGTATCTGATTAAAGCGGGTAACTTTAGTGAAAAGACAGGTTACTTATGTATTAATCAGGCTATTGCTAGAGATGGCGCTGTAACTTTATTTTTTGTGTCAGATTATTTAAACTATCAAACTGCTATGCAAATAGCTGGTTTTCTTGGACAGAGGCTTTATTTAACTAGTAATTATTTGGGGATTCAATGTAGTGGTATTGGTGCTTATTATGATGACGAAACCCAAGAATTATTAGAAACAAATAAAGATGTACTTTATGGAATGGTGATTGGAATATAAGCAGGAAGCTAAAGAAAAATGGTTAGAAAGATGTATTACTTCAATGGTGATGACTCACATCCAATACAACCGACATCGGCAGATATTATACTGCGTCAGCAACTAGAGTATTCTATTAGTAGATACTTTTATGACGCTTGCGATCGCACGATTCAAAATCTTCTATCTAATTGTCGGTGGTATGTCACAACCCATGCCAATGCTCTGACATTGGTTATTGAATGTCCCGATCAAGTTACTAATTGGCGTATTTTGCAAAAAATCGTGCCAATGGGGACATTATTATATGGAATTGTCAGCAGTGCTAAAATCCGTGTTTGTCCGCCAGAGAGTCAAGGCGTACCTTTTGAAATGAGGGTAGATGAACTGTCTGTTTATCGGGATTGGGCATAAGAGAAGAGTTAGGAGTTTAAAATTTCTACTCATTATTTTGGCTGATGAGTGCAGCTACCTCTTCAAAAACTAAATCAGCAGAATGTTTGATAGCAGGACTTAACTCCAGTCCCAAATCAAGATTTGCCGCTTCAATTAAATAAACTGTTATATCTTCAGGAAAGTCATTTTGAAAGATTTTCCGTCCGGCGGCTAAAGCATTATCCCAACGAAAATCGTGCAAGTTATAACTAGGTTCGGGCATTTCTTCCAGTTCTTTTCCTGGAACTTTAAATACAGCACCCGGTTCAGAACCTGTTGAACTTGCATCAATAATTATTAATTCTTTACTACCTCTAGCTTGAAACATTACTTCCATCCCTGCGGTGCCACAGTCATATACTTGTACTTTAGGATGAGGATTTTCAGCTAGATATTTTTGTAAACGTTGGGCAATGATTACGCCTACTGCGTCATCACTGCGATTTAGATTACCGCAACCGATAATAGTTAGCATGGGATGAGATTTAATTGTTTAAGCAGGTGCAAATTCAGTCAAAGCCCGTAGTTTACCGCCGTAGGCATCGCTTGGAGCATGAAAAGCTAACACAATATCACTTTGGGGAAGCCCTGCGTTTAATAATTCGGTATTCGGTGGCAATACCTTCTTCAGTCCAGTCTTCTTCAATCCAAATTTTTTGATTTTTAATCCGAATATGTACAGTAATACCTTTAATTCGGCGATTTTTTTGCCAGCCAATCTGAAACCATAGATATTGATCGCGTTAATTAAAGTTTGTGATACAGGCACTAGTAGTGACTAAAATAGAGGCTTTGGCTAATAATACAGACAAAGCCTCTGAAAAATAATTTATCAGCAGGAAACTATAACTCTACACCATGTTTCTTAGCAACTTCAGTCAGTTTCTCACACTGATCTTGTGACACTTTAGTTAATATCTCTTCAGCCTGCTCTTTAGTACTTCCTTCTTTAGGAATTAAGTACTTGACATAAAGAGATATAAAATCAGCAGCGATCGCTAAACCGGATAAAGCGTGTTTATCAGCTTCCTTGCCAGCGATCGCAGCTACCAAACCAGCTTTAATTGGGTCTGGTTTAACTTTCATGAACTGCTCGACAAGTTTAGGAACATAGTCTTCTGG
>NZ_DASQZC010000595.1:0-2037 GCF_035638895.1 Nostoc sp.
CATTTGAGAGTGAAGAAGAAGCGATAGAAGCAGCAGAATATAGGATTGACCTGGAGGATTGGGAATGACTAAATCCTGCCTTAATTGCCTCATGGGAGAATTTCATTCAGTAATTGATAGCGGGTTATTTTCCTACTCTGGTGAGTGCTGTCATTTTGAGCGTGGTATCCGCAAACAAGTTTTAGCCATTCTTGAAATTGAGAGTGAGTATTTGGTGGAGATCGAACAGATGTTTGAGCAAGTCGGTGAACAATGCCCAATGTGGGAGCCAAAATCATGACCACATCACCAAAGCAAGTTTCTCTGTTCGTTGTCAAGTGGAAACCAAAGGCTGGGCAACCAATACCTTGGGAGATTAAGCAGAAACTTTGTAAACCCAAGGGAGGACGGAACAAGAAAGGCGACTTTGATAACTTTCACAACCGTGATTATGACTTTGTTTCCCCATCTGGAGAAATTTTCACGGGTAAAGGAGTTCGCCAGTTTGCCCAAGAACATGGCTTGTATGAAAATTGCTTATACAATCTTCTAGATGGCAGACTGCACAGTTACAAAGGATGGACTAAAGCTGTTGGTGGGAGGAAATTACCCGTACCACCTACTTACTACTTCCTTTCACCATCTGGAGAAATTTACACCACAACCAATCTGAGTGAGTTTGCGCGTCAGCGCAGTTTAGACCCGATCGCCCTATCCCGACTTTCGAGATGCATCATTGGTATACACAGAGGATGGCGACATTGCACCCCGGATGGACAACCCATTACGCCGCCTGACCGCAAGCACAGAAAATTTATTTTGCGATCGCCCACTGGCGAAATTGTTGAAGGTAGCAATCTCAAAGCCTTCGCCGAACAGCATGGGTTATCCCGTACCTGCTTGATGAATATTTTGAGTGGGACAACTAAAGAGCATAGAGGATGGACGCTGCCTGCAACTGAAGTTGTCGGAAAACCTGACAACTTCCAAGAGAAACTTCCTGCAACCGCGAAAGTGTCCACTACTACCACGGCAGAAGATAACGAGCGTACACAGCAATTTAAAATAGGCGATGCCTGCGGCGGCAAGCTACGCGTCGAATTTCTATGCGATGTCGCTTTTGGCGATATAGATACCAAAGCCAAAAACCCTAATGCCAAACTAGCGCTCACTGGAGAGTGTGCCGAAGTATGCGGTGTTCGAGGCACAAGACTTGCTGTTAGTATTGGCGGCGATCCATTTGATTGGCCTATTAGGCTGGTGAAAAAAATTTCAGACGCGACGCTTGATGACTCGCTAACGCCCAAGAATCTTGAGGTAGGCGATCGCCTGCTGAGTAATCATCCAATCACAAAAGGGGAGATTGTAGTTGCCGAATACCCTACACTTTCCTCGGATGGGAAGAAAGAAGTCAAGAATTGGGATTTTGTTCTGACAACCGAGAACAAATTGATCCATACGAAATATCTCAGTGAAATCAAAGGTGCTGATTCTTCTCGTGCGATCGCTAAATGGGAGAAAGTTGAATGTACCTCACCAGTGGACATATTTTCAGTGGGGCATCTGGCGACACAGAAGGTGCGGAGGCAGCAGGATACAAGCCCATCTGGGCAGTCGAAAACGACCCCTACGCCGCAGCCGTCTACAGAAAGCGATTCCCCAGCACCCGACTCATCGAACAAGATATTACCACCCTTGACGACGAATTTATCAGTTGCCTCTGTGGTGTCGATATCGTCATTGGTGGGAGTCCGTGCCCGGATTTCAGTCTTGCTGGAAAACGCGCCGGGATTGAAGGAACTCGCGGACAGTTGTTTTTTGAATACGTCAGATTCCTTAAAATCCTCCAGCCTCCAGCTTTTTGTTGGGAGCAAGTTTCAGCAGTCTTATCAAGTGGAAATGGACTTGACTACATCAAAATCCTTGATGCGTTTACAGAGGTGGGGTATGTGGGGACTTGGCAAGTGCGAAATGGCGACAGACACGAACCCCAAAACCGAGAACGATTATTCTGCGTGGGTCTTCACAGGCGATATTCGGGCGACAACTCCAAAGCTT
>NZ_DASQZC010000596.1:0-7993 GCF_035638895.1 Nostoc sp.
CCCTTGTTTGCAGTTTGAAAATTATGTTTGCAATTTCATTTGCAATTATTGTGGTTTTGAGACCCCCTTTATTTGCAGTTAATGTGGTTTCAAAATTGCCTTGTTTGCGGTTTGAAGCGTTTATGTTTGCAGTTCGCTACATCTAGCAACTTTTTAGCAGCATCAATTACATTTTGCTGCTGCTCAGAGGATAGATTAGCATTACCATCACAGGGTAGGATTTCCATTTGTGTCCCCACTCTGTAAAGGGCATTATTTTTTAAATCTTCTGAATCAGTATTCTGAGCTTGTTTGAAATAGCGCTCAACATACTTTTTATCAATGCTTGAATCATCAGTCATAATTAAATAACTTCCTTTTGTAATGAGTTGGGAGTATTGCGATCGCACCCTGCCAAGACTGCGATCGCAATTTGACTAGAGAATTACTAAGTATCCTGTAATGTTTGATGCAAACCTGTCACCAGTGGAGAGTGATACAATACTGCTCCTAGTGGTTTTGATAAATAACTCATCCCCTTCAGGCGAAAGCAGAAATGTTTTAAACAAAGGGAAATCATTAGAGGCAACTGATTTAGGAGTGCTTGATATCTTCCCTTTAATACTTAGCTCACCCCTAGTAACATTTGATTGCACTGCATTGGGTAGAGCTTTACGTGGTTGCCTCTTACGTTTAGTTTCTCCTTTGGTGTCACTGCCTCCAGTGTTTGAATTAGTTAAGTTAAGTGAATCCTCTGGCATAGTTTTGCTAAAGGTAATGAGTGCAAAGATATAAGGTAGATTCTTTATATCCCCTTATAATCTATAATACACCCAATGGCAGACAAGGCAGATAAGTCAAATAACAATCTTAAAAGGCTTACTATAAGGGACGTACCGCCTTCTCTCCATTATTGGCTTAAGGTTGAAGCAGTAAAACGGCAGATGACTTTAGGTGAATTTTTAATAGAGATATGCGCTCATTGGCAAAAAACCCACCAAGGAAATGAAGAGGAATAAGCTTTTACTTTTCTGCAATCAAAATAAAACCCAGTCATGCTGCTATCAACAGCCACTGGGAGTATCCCTTTTGGAGACACAAAAAAATAAAAATGTTATCTACTAGTATAACCTCAAACGGCTTCTTTCATGTCTGCTATCAGCCTTTAGCTGAGTTTCTGGGTGATGGTCAAATGGCAGGATTAGTACAGAGACTCCATTACTGGCTACAAAATGAGAAGGTTGGATACATCTTGGGTGATGGGTGCAAGTGGATATTCTCTACTTACCAGGATCTTCAAAAACAATTCTCCTGGCTTTCTGCCCATAAGATAGGTAGATTTATTAGGCATTTAGAAAGTATCAATTGGTTAGTTTCAGATAGGTATCACAACCTTAAAAAGGAAATTGGATTTACCCAAGGTCTTCCCCCTGGATTCCAGGCTTACAACCAGACTAAATGGTACAGACTTGATTACAAGAAAATACACTTAGACACTGGCTTTGAGTTTAATGATACTGAGGAGAAGCCTAAACAGCCCAAACGCTCTCGTGGAGCCAATGTGCAAAACTGCACAATGCAATATACAGAGTTGCATGATGCAATATACACCCCTGCACAATCATCTATATACAAAGAAATACCCATATCTATCTCCCAAATAGGTGAAATTCTAAGAGAGAAAGAGACCAAGGAGATTGACCAAGAGCCAGAGCTTGACCCCTGGCTAGACCAGGAGGAAGAATTACAATTAACCCCTCACTTAGAGGATGAAGTCAAAGAGGCCCCACCTGAAGAGCCAGTTACCTCTCATGAAGGTCAATGTTCCGCGACCTCTGGACAGGGCTTCACAAAAATTAACAATAAAAAATCTAAGGATCTAGAGAAGCAGATTTGGGAGATTGCCCCCAAGCGTCCTTACCCAGTCTTTCTAAATTGGTGGGCAGATAAAAGATACAAACCACAGGGAGGCAAATGGGAAGCAGCAGCTACTTCAAATGCTTATAGTGAATTTTATAAAGACTGCGATCGCACAACAGTAGCAATATTCCCTGAGTTCTTAGAGTACATGCAGCAAGTAGCTGAAAACTGTAATCAACAATTAGCAAGTGGAATCAAAGCTTTATTACCCAGTTGCTTTGTAGCTAAACCAGAATCAACCAGAGAAAATGTAAACCAACTGATGCAGAATATATCTGAACTTGTGGAGAGTGGGGTACAAGTTGCGTTGCCTGCAAACAGTTGTACACCAAGCTGTACACAATCAATGGAGTTTGCGATCGCAAGTGGAGCTAAGGATATTGCAGCTCTTAAAACTTTGAAGTCTCAAGAGCCTCAACTATTAACTGGGACTAATTTAGGAGATAGAGAAAAGCTTTTAGATGAGCTAGCTAAAAGACAAATGACCTGGAAGAATGCCCCAATTATGAGAGCAAGTGTTAAAAAGTGGGTTGAGCAAACACCTGGGGTTGTTATGTCCCCAGATGGGCCTGTATTAGCAGATGAATAAAAACTACAGCAGATTGCAGGTAGATAGAGTACACTAAATGCTAGTGCATCAATTAGTACTATGAAAGCTTACTCCATCGACTTTCGAGAAAAAATAATTAACGCTTACTCTCAAGGTGATACATCAATTAGAAAAATAGCTTCTCGGTTTGATGTAAGTAAGGCTTTTGTACAAAGGCTGCTTTTACTCAAAAGAACTCAAGGTCATGTACAGCCACAAAAACAAGGTGGAGCTATGAAGAGTGATTTGGATAAGCATAAAATTAAGCTAGCTCAAATGGTAGAAAAATATCCAGATGCAACTTTATCTGAATATTGTGAATATTGGGGACAAACTTACGATAAATGGGTAAGCACTAGTGCTATGTGTCGTGCGTTGCAAAGACAAAAACTGACACAAAAAAAAAGACGCTACGTAGTAGCCAATGTGCCACGGAAAGAGTTCAAAAGCTCAGATGTGAGTTTTGGGAAAAAGTGAAAAATATAGATATGGAAAACTTGGTTTTCATTGATGAAATGGGTGTTTTACTTGGTTTAACACGAACTCATGCTCGAAGCCCATATGGTCAAAGAGTCTATGATTTAAAACCATTTTATAGAGGTGCGAAAGTAACGGTCATTGGAGCAATAAGTTTAAAAAGAGTTTTAGCTGTCATGACGATGAATGGCTCAATGGATGGAAATGCATTTGAAGTATTTATCCAGAAATGTTTGCTGCCGCAATTATGGGCAGGTGCCGTAGTTGTAATGGATAATGTCCCGGCTCACAAAGTAGCTACCATTGAACCTTTGATTCAATCTGTTAGTGCCAGTGTTCTTAATATGTCACCCTATTCTCCTGATTTTAATCCCATTGAACTTTGGTGGTCACAACTCAAAGCTTTTTTGCGTCAATTTTCTCCAACTACAACAAAAATGGTTGATGTTTTAATTGCAACGGCTCTTGATTTAATTAATCCTAAACATCTAAAAAACTGGTTTACAGACTGTTGCTACTGTACTTCATAAACCTGCAATCTGCTGTAATTAGATAATTGTTTAAGCATAATTATTTCTTCCTCAAGTAGTTTAATTTTCTCTTGAGCTAGTTTTAATTCTGCTTCTAACTCTTCATAGCTAGGAAGGTCATTATTAAACCTTTCTAATTCTTGAGAGCGATGTAATGCTGCTTCAAATACTTTCCTATCTGTATCATCTTTTAGATACTTGTGGTAGTTGCTAACGTGTATTGTTACAGAGTGTCCCATCCAACGAGACATTGACTCAACATCATATCCAAGTTCATGCCCTCTTATCGCATATCTATGACGCAAATCATAAGCCTGAAAATCTAAACATTGTGCTAAGTCTTCATCATCTTTGAAATCATTTTTTTTGTCTCTAATCCTACGTCCTAAAGAAATAGAAAATTTTGTAATTTCTTTTCTATTTTCAAGTAAAACTTGGTTTTTAATATTGTATAGCTGATATCTTTCTACCCATTCAAGAGGTACAGGATAAACTTTTCTATCACCAGTCTTAATTCCATCAGTTTTAGTTCCATTAAGCTCTATTTCGTAATAAGGTTCTTTAAAAGATTTATCATAATTGATAGCAAAAAGTTCATGCGGTCTTAATCCATAAGTGGCTAACACCATTAATATCCACCCCCATGATTCTGCTCTTTTTATACTTATTTCAGTTTTATGTTTATTATTTTGTATTAATTTGTAGGCACATTCAATAGCCTCATCTTCAGGCAAATTTCTATCTTTAGGTTTATAACCATTCGTTAACCCTGTAAAATCATATTTAAATTTAAAATGATTACAGAAAGTAGATAGTGTGTTTATCAAATCACATCTATTAGCCGAACCAGCATCAGTCTGCTGAATTACTTGCGTAATAACTTGTTCACTTAAATTTAAATTATAGTAATTTAAAAAAAATCTATTAAGTGCGTAAGTATGTCTTTTAAAGGTTTTAAGTGTTTGTCTATTTTCTGGTTTTTTAAAGAAGTATTTTTCTTTAAAACCATCTATTAAATCTTTAATAGTAGGTTCTTGTTTTGCTAAAATTTTTGAAGGGTTAGAAGAATACCTAGCAAGGGTATTGTCAAATTCATCATAATCGATATCTCTTTGAATTATTTTAAGTTTTAATTGTGCTTTAGCACGATTATCAGGAGTATCTTTTAGCTTTAATGATATATATTTCTGGTTGCCTTCATTTAAAATTCTAGGCAAAGAAATACGTAAATATCCATTGTTGCAGGTAATACTAGCTTGCCCCTTAGAAGCTTTTCTGGTAGACATAAAGATTTTGTGTAGTCAATTTTGTATTTAAACAGCAGTCAATCTAGGTTTTTAGGATTAATTTCTATTACTATTATATAATAGTTTAAGGCTCATATTTCATAAGTATACTTATGAAAATAGACATATTAATTATCCTTATTTTTAATGATAATCAAACAAACAATTGTGAACCTTTACCTTTGGTTTAAGGGGAGGGTATTAGTTGAAAAATCTTTATTTCAAAGGGTTTGAACACATATAAAGAAACTTATTGTATTCAAACGTGTATTCATTCATTTAGAAATAAATCAATACTTTCATCAGTATACTGATGAAAGTATTGATTTATAAGGCTTTTAGCCCAAACAAGGGTACAAATTAAAGGATAAGCTATATTCAAAGCTGTATTCTTTCACCAGTATTCTTATGTCCAAGCGCAATAAACTAGATAATTTGAAACCTATTAAGCCTATGCGGGAGGTTGCATTAGCAGATCAACCACTGTGTGTTAAAATAGACCGTGATATAGATGCTATCATTCGCACTATGCCAGAGCGTTCTACATGGCTCAGGGAGGCTATTGAAACCGCAGCAATAGAGCAAGGGTTAGTTCCCTTTAAAGATGATACTTTAGAAAGCGATCGCCCTTAACTCCAACAAGAATTACTACTCAAGTAGCAGGACTTATTAGAGTTGACTTAACTTATCCCTCAATTTAACCAATGCATTCCCTCTAATCATGTTTGATTTAGAGGGAATCATATTTTGTACCACTTCCTTAGCTGCCTCCACCACACCTTCAGCAATAGCTAGCTTTTGTTTTAATAACTCAACTTCTTTCTGTAACTCTTCATTGGTCTGCGTTAAGGTGTATAACTCTTCTGTACACCCTAATGGTGGGCTGGATGAATCTTCTCTTGCCTGCGCTGAGGTGTACTTTCTACTTTGTACACCTGACTTGCGATCGCAAATCAATTTATGATAATCCATCTGACTGAGAGACAATTCATCTACAGCCAACTGCAATTTTTCATAATCCAGTTCTGCTGTCTTGCCTAAATAAAAAGTACGCTGCACCCCATTCACTTTGCGGTAAGCGTACCAATAATCTTTAGTCCGGTTGCGAACTGTAACATCAGCCCTTAAATAATAATAACCTTCTGAGTTAGGGCAATATCTAAATGATTTATTTTCACCCAACCATTTAAACCAAGCTTCACTGCCAAGGGAGATATTGTTAGGGGCTAATCCATCCTCAACTAAAGGTAAATTCATTGTGGTCAATATCAGGGTGTACAAGGTGTACAGTTATAATAGCGCTGTTTGGGTTGGTTGTACAATTAAGGTGTACAAGAATCAAGAATCAATCAGCTTTGATAGCTCTATGAATCTAGCACCTCCTCCCACGCCCCAGATTTGCTTAATAATCTTGGTTTTAGAATACCCCTCATCCTTCAAAATTCTGGCGTACTTTAGCGCATTTTCTTCAGAAAATTGGGGGGTTTCAAGCGCCACTTCTACCACTTCTTCAATGCTTCCAGGTGATTTTATGGTATCGTTTACCTCTTCATTAGGAAGTGGTAAGGAAGTAGATTGAAAGTTACCTGCTTGAATCAAAACAGGCTTATCATTTATCAATCCTCTGCCTTTTGAAGCGCCCTCTAACCACTCTAGAAGTTCTTTATTTTTCAATTGCCTAGCCCTTTCTTTAGCTTTTTCACCCAAATAAAGCAGGCAGAAGTTAGCTTTCAATATACCTGCATCACCTTTTAAAGCAAAGTTTTCTGCTGTATCGTTCTGTGCAATTGCTGCAATAAACAGCCCTACTTTTCTTCCCCTTTTAGACATTTTCCTCATCCATAGACCCAAGCTTTCACATTCATCTGCTAAAGCTGGCATCTCCTCACCTATGGTCAATCTCTTATCAGGGGAATACCTTTTACCAAGCTCTCTTCTTTCTACAATCCTATTTTCTAATTCCTCTATATCTCTATTAAGTGAGACTTGAATTTCTTCATAAGTATATCTAATTTCTACACTTGATAGATAATCATCTTTAGCATAATCAACATCATAGGCAGTGATATCAAATTCATTTTGCAGAGATGCTACAAATAGCTTAATGGTATAACTTTTGCCATCACCAGTTCCACCTATGATTGCTAAATGTTTCTCTTGGGATTTCCAATATTCTACAATGTCAGTGATTATATCTTGTTCTTTAATTGGTTGAGTTTGTACTGTTACCTCAAACGAACTATCTTTTAAATAGCCTGCAAATAATTCTTTAGAAGTAGCGCGGCTGGTAAGCTGTAAGTCTTCTAACCTAGTATTTAGATTACTATCTAATTTGCTAACTGTTATACCTACAATACTATTGAGTAGCCCTAACAAAGTAACAGATATCTTGGTGAACCCATTAGGAATTGTGACCGCAGAAGCAAAACATAACCCACAGCTAACTAAGGATATGCTAGTAATAAGTTTTGAATTGTTGCGGTAATTAATTAAATCTTGAATGAATGTGTTGCTAAACATTTTTATATCCCTATTAATAAACCAATCAGTACCGCAAGCACTATTAAATAAGTATTGATGGTAGGAATTTTTTTAAGAATGATTAGAACTGAAGAAGATAAGATTAGTAGTAAAAGGATTATTACAGGGAGTTGATTAATTAAATTGTAACTACTGGGAATTAAAAGAATTACTTGAATAAAAAGACTACTAGCAAAACAACTACAAATAGATTGAAATATAACTGTAATAGTTTCCTCAGTTTTAATTAAACTCCTTTCTTGAATTACTTGATTTTTAACTTGAATATTTACTTGCTCAGTCTCTTTATTTTCCATATCTTTAGGAAACATCCATCTGTGTAGGTAATGAGTTTGGAAACATCTCAACACCTACACGCTGAGATGTTTCCAAATGGGTCATTTAGAGTAAATTACCCCTTGCTTAAAACCTTCAAATTCAGACTTACAATTACTAAGTTGCTCTTGCAATTGTAAGTTTTGGGTATACACCCACAAAGCAACCAAAACACCAGCCAGTGCTAGGAAGAAAGAATTGTGATTATCCATCCTCTAGCTGTAGCGAACTGCAAACATAAATCGTTAAAACTGCAAACAAGCCATTTTTGAAACCACATTATTTGCAAATAAGAGGGGTCTCAAAACCACAATAACTGCAAATGAAACCACAATAATTGCAAACAAACCGCAAAC
>NZ_DASQZC010000597.1:0-6904 GCF_035638895.1 Nostoc sp.
TTTTTGAAGCAGCCGTAGGTGCGACGGTAGCCTTCTCGAATTTCATTTACAAAGGCATCAATTAAAATTTCAGTGGCATTGAACATATCTGGTTACTCTGGTAAATACTAATTATTTATTGGTTTGATTTCAAAATTCCATCATCAGGGCCACCCTTGCTGGAATTTAATCTCTCTCCTTCAAGGACAGAGGCTTAAAAACCCGATTATTTCATTGCTCCTCCCGGAGGGGAGGCTGGGTGGGAAAAGTTCGTCGAACTCATGTGAATTTAGGACAAGACATTTTGCTCCTTTGTAACTCACCTATAGCTATGGACGCTAGCTTGTCCTATGCCTAAATTGCATGGTAGAAAATAATTTCCTAGTGACACAAAGGCTTCAGAGGAATTATCGATGCCGGACAAAAACATTTTATTGATATAACTTTATACATTAAAAGTCGGATTTGAATTTAGATTAACTAGATTAGCTTCACTAGTTTTTCATATCTAACCATTGGTTGACGGTGATCTAAATACATTTAGTGTGTGACCTTGAGTGCCTAGTACTGTAAGGCAGAGGTCAAAAGTCACGTATTCAAAAGTCTTTAATTTTGGCCTTACTGGCTGTAATAAATGGTAGGTTTGTTTCCGCCGACCTGCTAGCCGATGTTCACAGCAGTGTTGTTAAGGTGCAACAACTACAAACTCAGTTGGAACAAACCGTGGTGCGATCGCACGGACGAGTCAGGGAGTAAAATTCAAAGTATCTCTCCTATTTGGAAAGAGGTTAATTTCGCCATTCCCCACTCCCTACTCCCCATTTCTTAAGACTGTGCGATCGCATTTACCAATGGGAATCATAACAAACAGATTCACCTGAGTAAATATCCAATGGCTTACCAAAACATTACCGCGTCCCTTTCCGCAGCAGATATCCAAGAAATTAAAGCAGCCTTTGCGACTATCCAAGCAAAGATGCCTTTTCTGGTAACTCTGAGTGTGGAAGAACGACGCAAGTTATTTAAGATGGGCGATAAAAGCCTAGCTTTTGTCAATACTAGCCTGACTGCTGCCCAGTCTAACCGAGACATTTTACCAGCTAGCTTTGATGTAGATGAATTTGTGCGCGATTATCAATTAGCTGCAACGCTTACCGAACTGTTGATTAAACTGCAACAACTGACAGAACAGGTAGATGATACCCTAATGGCAGTCGGTAGCGAAGCAATGGGTAGCAGTTTGACAGTTTACGACTACGTAAAGACTGCTGCTAAGAAAACTCCAGGTTTAAAAACTATTGCCGAACAGTTAGGGGAACGGTTTAAAGCTATTAAAAGTAAACCTACTAAAACTGCTTCTGGTTCATAGGCTTTAAACCTTGCGGGAGAGTCTTTAGGGATTTCCAACAAATAAATTATTCAATCTTGTGGGGCGGGCATCTTGCCCGCCTTTGGCTATGGGCGGGCGAAACGCCCACCCCACAAGAATTATTTGAGTATTTTTTTATTTGAAAGTCCTTTAATACTCGTGAATGAGTCTTTTATACTCGTGAGCGAGTCTTTAATACTCGCAGGAGAGTCTTTAATACTCGTCGGCGAGTCTTTGATACTCGTGGATGAGTCTTTTATACTCGTTGGCGAGTCTTTTATACTCATCGACGAGTCTTTTATACTCGTGAATGAGTCTTTTATACTCGTAAATGAGTCTTTTATACTCGCGGATGAGTCTTTTATACTCGTGAATGAGTCTTTTATACTCATGAGCAAAGATTAACATCCAGTCTGTTCTCTTACTTTGCGCTCTTTGCGTCCTTTGCGGTTCGTTTCTTCATTCTCTTATTCCTGCCTGAACGCAGCATAGTAAATTTTCAAATTTGGGAAGCTCCCACAAATACAAACTTAAAAACCCAAAGAAAATCTGACCTTCTCAATCAGGAATTAAGAATTACAAGCTTGGTATTATACCGATAGCCGCGTGTAATCTGCCGCCTTGCCCTGATTTATGCTCATAACTCCCCGCCACACTAACAAGCTCTCCCTCTTTTTCCTTTTCTGTTTCACCCTACTCCTGACTTTCCTCCTCTCTCTACCTTGGGTAAACGCTGAAGAAACCCCCAAACTCAAACCCCAAGATTGGCAGATTAACGGTATCGTAGCAGCCCTAACAGACCCAATACCCGAAGTCAGGGCTACAGGAACAGAAAACTTAAAAAAATATCAGCTAGATAACCCTAAAACGCAGATAAAAAACTATGATGAGCTTGTAAAACAGTTTGCCAAACAGTTGCAGGATAAAGATTCAGCAGTTTCCCGTGGTGCAGCAGCACAGGTACTAGGGCAGATGCAAGCCAAAGAACTAGCTCCACAAGTTGCGAAACTGCTCTCTGACATTAATGTCCGTAATGCAGCAGCAGAGGCACTAGGGCAGATACAAGCCAAGGAAGTAGTTCCACAAGTTGCGAAACTGCTCACAGATTCTGACTGGAATGCGCGTTATGCAGCAGCACAGGCACTAGGGCAGATGCAAGCCAAGGAACTAGCTCCACAAGTCGCGAAACTGCTCACAGATCCTGACTCTGATGTCCGTAGAGCAGCAGCACAGGCACTAAAGCAGATGCAAGCCAAGGAAGTAGTTCCACAAGTTGCGAAACTGCTCACAGATTCTGACATTAATGTCCGTAATGCAGCAGCACAGGCACTAGGGCAGATGCAAGCCAAGGAACTAGCTCCACAAGTTGCGAAACTGCTCACAGATTCTGACTGGAATGCGCGTTATGCAGCAGCACAGGCACTAGGGCAGATGCAAGCCAAGGAACTAGCTCCACAAGTTGCGAAACTGCTCACAGATTCTGAGAGTAATGTCCGTTATGCAGCAGCACAGGCACTAGGGCAGATGCAAGCCAAGGGAGTAGTTCCACAAGTTGCGAAACTACTCACAGATTCTGAGAGTAATGCCCGTTATGCAGCAGCACAGGCACTAGGGCAGATGCAAGCCAAGGAACTAGCTCCACAAGTTGCGAAACTGCTCACAGATTCTGAGAGTAATGCCCGTTATGCAGCAGCACAGGCACTAGGGCAGATGCAAGCCAAGGAACTAGCTCCACAAGTTGCGAAACTGCTCACAGATTCTGACAGTAGTGTCCGTAATGCAGCAGCACAGGCACTAGGGCAGATGCAAGCCAAGGAACTAGCTCCACAAGTTGCAAAACTGCTCACAGATTCTGAGAGTAATGTCCGTTATGCAGCAGCAGAGGCACTAGGGCAGATGCAAGCCAAGGAACTAGCTCCACAATTTGCAAAACTGCTCACAGATTCTGACGGTAATGTCCGTTATGCAGCAGCAGAGGCACTCATCAAACTAGGGCAACAAGATTTGCCAGTTGTTGTCCAAGTTCTAGATTCAGTTCACTCTTATCCCTCTGAGATTGGTCAACTCAGGTTTTTAGCTCATTTTTTGGCAGGTGGGAAACCAGAAGTAGAAACTCTTATGCAATGGGTTGGTAAGCCTAAAATACGGCCAGAAAAACCGAACCATGATCAGGGAGTGAACACAATGCAAGTTTTCGAGAAAGCCTGGAAATATTGTGATTCTCTGCCAGAACTGCGAAGAGAACTAGCAGAACAAATTTCTGAAGTAGCCGCAAACAAAAAAATTATTTGGAAAGTTAAGGATATTGATTTACTGAATCAGCATTACAGCAACCTCAAAAACGTTAACTCCACCCACGCTGATGCACTAGGGTCAATAATTAATACTGTGGAATATTGGCAGTGGTTTCTCAAAGCCAGAATCACTATCCTGTCTCACGCCACCTTTTGGCTTGCCCTCATCTTTGCCTACCCCAAATTTCCCCAAATCCAAGCCATCTTCTTTTGGAACCCTTGGGTACGCCGGATTCTCGGCGTCGGCTATGTCGGCTTTCTCCTCACCTGGTTCCCCCCCTTCCGGCGCAAATTATTTGAACCCTTCAAACCTTCCCTATTAGCCGATGCCGGGTTAGATAATTTTTATGAGCAATCATACTTCCCAGAATCAAAAGTCAAAATTCCCACATCAGGAGACATCCAGCCAATTACCGCAGCCTTACCCAGTATTCAAGGACAAATTATCTTAGAAGGAGATTCCGGCTTAGGCAAGTCGATGTTTCTGCGTCATCTGTTGAAAAGTTCCCAGCGCATAGTCGTTTATCTCCCCGCCCAAAAGTGTCATAAAGGCGTAATTGAAGCCATCCAAGACAAGCTACACGGCCAAGCCCAAGACGCCGGCTTCCTAAAAAACCTGATTTACAGTGGCGCGATAGATATCTGCATCGACGGACTCAACGAAGTCACCGCCGAAACACGCGCCAAAATCTGCCAGTTTGTCGAAAGCTATTTCCGGGGCAACATTATCATGACAACCCAGCCCCTAGAGTGGACACCCCCCTCAACAGCCAAAACTTACTACTTGCAGCCCCTTGAAGAAGAACAAATTCAAGAGTTTTTGATCTCCCGTCAGCCGCGACTCCCCAACGATGCCCAACTTCAAGGTGCTGATTACGAAAAAGCTTGTACCAATTATTTAACAGAAGTCCTCAATCACCAGCAAGCCCAAGAAGAGTTAAATGCTGTCCGCCGCATTCTTTCCAATCCAATGGATCTAACAGTGGTATCGCTCATGCTATCACAGGGCAAACACCCTAATTTGTTTCGCCTGCAAGAACAGCAATACAATTTAATGGCGGCAGAATACCTCAAAGAATGGAATCAAGAATTTCCCTTAAAGAAATTCTCAGCCGCCGTTTACGAAATGCGACTCCAAGACAAACGAGCCTTACCTGGGGATGAATTTCACCAAGTTGCCATGTCTTTAGAAGACGACAAATACAAGATGGTAGTCAGCCGTCAGTGGCAAGATGAAAAAGGCGAAGCCAAGAAAGAATGGTACTTCCGCCACGATAAAATCATGGATTTCTTCTTGGTGCAAAACTTTCTGGGCGAAACTGATACCGCCGAAGGACTATTAGTTGATAGAATGGGCGATCCGCGTTTTCGTGGCGTTTATTTCTTGCTAGCAACGTTGCTTCCTTTAGATGCAGCCAAAGAACTGCGGGAAGATTTGATTCAATACGCGGCGGATACTAAAGACAATACGGTGAGTAATACTTTCGTGCAGTTGTTGCGAACTAGATAAGGAACTTCCAAATAAAAAAATATACAACTATTTATTGTGGGGTGGGCGTCTCGTCCGCCCATAGCCAAAGGCGGGCAAGATGCCCACCCCACAAGATTGGATAATTTACTTCTTGGAAGTCCCTAAGTGGAGCATTGAGCAATTAATAAAAGAACCCCACCCCCAACCCCTCCCCGCAGGCGGGGAGGGGAGACAAAGCACAGCTTTGGCGGGGTGGGGTTCTCCGGGTTTAATAAGAAGTAATTAAGCAGACATCATATTACTGGTTATATTAACTTCGCTGTGAAGAAGATTGTTTCTGTTTGGAAACGCCACGCTGAGAGTTTAAAAATGGGGGAATGGGACAATCTAGCGTCATTGCGATCGCTCTTAGTAAATCTGCTTCTGACTGTGTAACTTTGTTATCCAAAAGTACCGTGTGGGCGCAGGCATCAACAATCGCTTGCTTCAGTTTGGGACTGGCAAGACGGAGGCGATCGATACTCTTCTTAAGTTCAGTGAAATTACAGGTTAGTGGCATGTCTGGTTTTTGTTGTTCTCCAGCTTTGGGAAGTCGAAAAACTCCAGAACGAAAAGCATAGGCGATGTCTTCGGTGGACGCATCGGGTTGGGAATATCCGATGCGGGCAATGACGGACAATACTAATAAACTATCTGGCCAAATCTCTTCTATAGAGGTAAATTCGACTGTTGTCGCAGATGTGGGATTTATATTAGGTTGGAGGCGATGCCACAGAATTAACTGCAACACAAAATGCCACAGTGATAAGCTTCCTGTAGCTACAACTAAACCGTGGACGCATTTGCACAACCTTTGGCATTCTTTAGCAGAATTTTGACGCAATACGGGTACTGCTAAATCTACAAGTGGCAAACGAATTCTGGGATCTAACTGGCTAATTTCGCTGCTCAATTCCAGGGTTTTATTTACCAACTCAGCAGGCTGCACCTCGCGTAACCAAGCAATTTGACGTTGTTGGATCTCGATATTTTCAGCATCTAACGCTAGGGCAAAAGCGATCGCCATTGCACTTTCCTGCTCCCGCACACCCAAGCGCAGAGATTCCGGTAACTGCGATAACAGCCCTTGAGCATGGGCAAAATGTTCTGGTGTGACGCTTCCCACTTGCTTTACAACCTGTTCTGGCGTGGGGCCAGAACCACCCGCAAAGCCCATTGTTAGAGATTCCTGGGAGGGGGAACGCGCCTGATTGCGAGATGGCATTGCTGCTAAATTGCTGACGTTCAAACCCCCAACGCGGCGGATACGTTCTGCTAAGGGTGGGTGGGTAGAAAACATATTTTCCCAGAAAGAGGGGTTGAGGGCGTTGCCAAAAAACATGTGGCTAGCGGCTTCTGCTCCAGGCGCAATCAAACGTGAATCCATGTTTTGGAGTTTTTGGAAGACTCCGGTAAGTCCGTTGGGGTTGCGAGTGAACTGTACAGCCGAAGCATCAGCGAGAAATTCTCGTTGGCGAGAGACGGCGGCTTTAATCAAGCGCCCGCAGAGTAATCCGATACCGCCAATTGCCATCAGTGCTAAACCAAAAGCCCAGATAGGTAAACCCTTATCTTCTTTGCTTAAGCGGAAATCACCGCGAATGCGCCACAACAACTCCCCAGTTAAATAAATGAACAAAATCCCATGCAAGAGTCCCACCAAACGCAAATTTAGCCGCATATCTCCATTGAGAATATGACTGAATTCGTGGCCAATAACTCCTTGTAGCTCATCCCGGCTCAGGTGTTCCA
>NZ_DASQZC010000598.1:0-10210 GCF_035638895.1 Nostoc sp.
GGCGGCTATAGGTTCTAAAAAATACGGAATTCGCAGCCGGTGCAGTTTCGGGAAACTTTGCACTCTGGCGTTTTCTTTCGAGTTCTCGAACCATATACTAAGTGTCTTGCGTTCTTGTTGCGTGCGGACAGATTATGACTATACGCCAAGTGGTTTTACTATTAAAGATTGTCAAATTGTCCACTTTACGCTAGCTCTACGCCGTACTAATTGCAACAGAAATTTATAATGTATAATGTCTCTCACCCTTGGGTAGAATATCGATATTTAGTTTTAATTAGCACTGATTATTTCCTAAGTAAATTTTCTTTCTACAGTTATTATTAAGGCTAGTTCTCACTTCTAACCCTCTTCTGTCACTTTCCGGGAGGGCGATCGCTAGAAGCCTGATGAGGCAATCAATACAAGCTATACTATTAGAAAAAAATAGGCATTGTATTTGTTATTAGAAAAGAATCGCGCGATCGCTTGCTATACAAAAGCTCTAGATTTTAGAAAAGGCAAATGTTTTCGGAGAGTGACAAAAGAGGGTTACAGCACTTCCGGCAGCTATGAGGTACACCCTCAAATTTGAAAGCTTTGATAGGAGAGGGCAAGGAGAAAAATTGTATTGCATAATAGCCGGAAGCGCTGTATTATCTACTTTTCACTTATTAGTGTTGGTGGAGTAATAGCTGCATATTCTTGAGGCGTGAGCAATGCTTCTTGAACATCAATCTTTTTGGGTAAGATTTTTTCGTTATAAAATAAATCTGCAACACTCTGTTGAGCTTTCATCAACTCTGGAGTAATTCCTTTTATTCGATAAGTAGCGCGTCCAGAAATTATTTCTTGAATGGGTAGATCAATTTTAAGTACTGGTGCTATGAGTTTAGCTACCTCTTTACGATTTGCTTCTGCCCATTGACCATTTTTATCAATTTCTTCCAAGATAATCCGAAGTAATTCAGGATTTTCCTTAGCAAACTCGCGTGTGCCTACATAATATCCGCCTGGGGTTCCAATATTTGTGGCATCTCGCAGTATACGTGCACCGTGGAGTTTTTCTACCAAAGCTAAGTGAGGATCGCCAGTTACCCAAACTGGAATAGTGCCCTGAATAAATGCACCACGGGCTTCGACATTGGGCATACTCAAAACTTTGATATCAGTATATTTTAAGCCTACTTCTTCTAAAGCTTTGATGATAAAATAGTGAGAAGCAGAACCTTTTTGAAAGACGACTTCTTTACCTTTGATATCAGCTAAAGTTTTAATTGGAGAATCTTTAGGAACTGCGATCGCACTACCTTTACCTGAATTAGGGCCAAGTCTTCTCCCAGCTAAATAGACTATTTTTGCACCCGCAGCTTGAGCAAAGATGGGAGGAGTTTCTCCAACTGAGCCAATATCAATTTTGCCCACATTCATCGCTTCCATTAGTTGTGGGCCTTGAGCAAATTGTGACCACTCTACTTTCAAGCCCAAAGGCTCCAAACGTTTTTCTAAAACTCCTCTGACTCTAACTAAATCACCAGAGCTTTGATACCCTATTCGCAGCAACTTTGTTTTAAAAGTTATAGTCTTAGCCCCTGCTGGTTCTGCTTTAGGATCAGTTGCTGTATTTGTATTAGATACAGTTGATGTACAACTTACTAAAGTAGTAGATAAAGCTACAAAGCCAGGAATTACAAATAAAGCTATCTTACTAATTACCGTTGTCTTAGTTTCCAAAAAATTATTAAACATTTTTGCACCTCAATTTTTGATTAACTACTGATACAAAGACATCAGTTAATAGCTTAAATTCTCCAGTCTTTTAAAGTTAATTAGTATTTAGGCTATATTCATACACCGTTTTTGTCTTGTTTATTTTTGATTGTTGCGGATTATTGATAGCTAAATTAAGACTTTGCAAAAAATTGAAAAGTGCCATAAAAGTTTTTCTATTTAACTTTAATAATTTTTGGTTTAATTTTTTAATGAGTTCTAATAACTCTTGATTTCAGTTTAGATATTATCAAATTTAGCTTTTGGATAAAGTATTTATAAACACTTGTTTTAAACAAAAAACTAATATTTTTAATATGTATTTTTATAAGCACATAGTTTGACATTTAGACAAGTTTAATAAGTCAAGAGTTAGAATAACTCTTGACTGCCTTAAGAATATATAGAATCAAACGCCCATTAGCTTAATCTTCTGGGCTATCAATCCTAAAAGGGACGACTACCTGCAAGGCTAACCCGCTTTAATACTCGTCGCTCATCTGGATCAAATGCTTGACGGTAATGCAAGGTAGCTTGATTATCCCAGTAGACAATATCACCTACAGACCATTTGTGTTTGTAGTAGAACTTGGGTTGAGTTAGATGTTGTCTCAACTGTTCAATCAGTTTAGATCCTTCTTGCGGCTCTAACCCCACAATTTCCACTTCTGTAGCGACATCTAAGTAAAGATGCTTTTTACCACTTTCTGGATGTGTTCTAACTAAAGGATGAGGAAAGATCGGACTGATTAAAGGAATAGTTTTGTCTAAACGATACAAAGACCGGGGTGCATTCCGATCTTGCAAAAATGGGTTGTAGGTAATTAACTGTAAATCTGCAATCCGTTCTTTGGTGGCTTCATCTAATGCCTCATAAGCTAAATTGGTATTTAACCAATAAGTATCTCCACCATAAGTTGATATTTCCAACGCATAAAGAAGTGAACCACTAGATGGGGTAGAAGTCCATTTGTGATCAGAATGGAAAGTGAGTTCTCCAGTACCGGTATAGCCACCATCTACATTGGAAATCGGAATCACCACCGGAGTTTCTCCTGGTTTAGAAGCCAATACTGGAGTTTCATCAGATGGTACAAAGAGTGCGCCAAAATATAGAGAAAAATTAAAAAGCTGTTCATCGGAGAGCTTTTGGTCTTTGAAAATTAAGATGTGGCAATCGCGCAGAGCTTGCTTAAGTTGTAATATAACTTCAGGTGCGATCGGTTGACTGGCATCAAGATCAGTAACTATTGCTCCCAAAGGGGCATCAATAGACCTAATTTTAACCTTTGTCAAAGTCGAGGTAGGCATAATATTCTCCTGTGTTTTAGTTTTTCTTGAGATAACTACTTATTCGCTAAAACATCTGAGGGAGTAATTTTGGCGTACTCTTCAGGTGTTAAAAACCCATCTCTAACATTCACTTTTTTGGGGATAAGCCCTAAGCTATACCACTTATCTGCAACTTCCTGTTGTTTATTAATAGTTTTGTCAGTGATTGGTAGCAGCCCATAGTCATATTTTTTATGCATTATTTCTAGAATTGGTGGATCTAGCTGAGTTACAGGAGCAAGAAGTTGTGCTACTTCTTTGGGATGATCCTTAGTCCAAATTTCTGCCTTTTCTAGTTCCTCTAGAAACACTTTGATAACATCAGGATGAGCCTGATAAAACTGGCGTGAAGTTGAGTAAAAGTTGCCAGTATCCCGCAACTTACCACCATCTGCTAAAACACGAGCTACCTTATTTTGTACATTTCTGGTAGCGAATGGCTCCCAAATATACCAAGCATCCACCTTGTTCTGACTGAATGCCACATTTGCATCTGGTGGCGGTAGAAAAACTGATTGAACATCACTCAGTTTTAATCCTGCGTCTTCTAATGCTTTAACTAATAGGTAGTGCCCAATAGAGGCTTTTTGAAAAGCTACTTTTTTGCCCTTCAAATCGCTAACACTTTTAATCGGTGAGTTTATAGGAACTAAAAGTGAAATAGCTTTACCACTAGGGCGTGTAGTAGCTAGATAAACAAGAGGCGCTCCTGCTGCTTGCGAAAATACAGGAGGCGATTCGGCTGTAGATGCGATATCGAGTCCATTTGCATTCAGAGCTTCTAGCTGCTGTGGCCCAGCCGCAAACTCAGCCCATTGCACTTTAAAACCCAGAGGCTCTAATCGCTTTTCTAAGGAACCCTGTTTTTCTAAAATTGCTAAAGCGGTAAGTTGTTTTGAACGTACAATCCGTACTACTTGTTTCTCGGTTGACTTCTCTGTAGTGCTAGATGAAACTACCGATTCAGGGGAAGCTGCCGACTGCTGAGTGTTATTTTTTGCTTCACTACAACTTGATAGGCCCGTTGATAGCATTAAGCAGTAACCGAGAGCAAACAACAAGGAACGACGTGTTGTCCTCGGGCTTTTTCTGAATTCAAAATTTCCTTTTAAAGCTGGCATGGGTTGTTTTATTGATTTCCCTCTAGTTGGTTATAACAATGATGATTAATTGCCATGTAAAAAACAAAAAATCTTTTATACTAAGTTATTTAGAAACTCCAATACATATTTTTTCTAAGTTTAAAAAGTTTATTTATTATTTTAGGAAATGGGTGGGTATTACCCACCCCGCAACGACTCGAGGAAATGAAAATTTAATAGTGAGGAGGGAAAATTTAGGAAGTGGAGTGAGAAGATCCCACTCCAATATCGTGCTAGCGGAAGATTAAAATTTGTGAGTGAAGCTGTGTATTGTTCAATGCCCAATGCCCTAAGAATATTGGGTAATGACAGGTAGCTGCTCGTTGAGTACCCAATCACCGATCGCACGCAATTTGTAATCCACAGGATCGTGCAGGGTAAAGGTTCGTAAATCCCGCCAGTAACGGTCAAATCCATATTTAGTTGCTGTGGCGCGAGTTCCCGTAACTTCAAAGATGCGGTTGGTAATATCTATACCTACACGGGTAGCTAATGCCTTGGACGCGGAAACTGCGTTAGCGAAGCTCGCCCCAGGCATCGCAACTTCTTCTCTCTTGATAAGTAAGTTCTACATTCGTAATATACGCCGTGTGTAACTTTCTCTTAAACCTAACCCCCAGCCCCTTCCCTACTAGGGAAGGGGAGCAGGAATCAAAGCCTCTCAGGAGTGAGGGAGAGGAATGGAAGCGGGGTTCTAAGAATAAGTTGCACATCGCGTTACTATTTCATCTGCTTCAGAATTTGGAATGTTTGATCGGCTTTTGCTGTTGAAGTGCGTTTATGTCCCCAACCAATGTTTTCCCGATAACTACCCAGTAGCCCAACTTCTGCCAATTCTGCCTCGTTGACCAAAGTCGTCACATCGCTTTCTGGTGCAACATAAAGAGCATCAACTGGACAATACAATTCGCACATATAACAAGTTTGGCAGTCACTCTGTCGAGCAATGGTTGGCGGCGCATCGGGTACTTTGTCAAACACGTTGGTTGGACAAATGTTCACGCAGATATTACATTTTATGCACCGCGACTCGCTGACCAACTCAATCACACTGCTGCTCCTATTTTAGATAAAGACTTTTCTGTACTTTCTAAAGGCTGAACCTTTACCCAGACTCGATCTAATCCACCGCTAATCAGGTGATGTTGCTGGTTAGCATCAAGTTCTGGATAATCTAAATGTTTGTGCATACCACGAGATTCTTTACGTTCAATGGCACTGCTGTACATCCACCGGGCTGTGGCTACCATTGCCGCAGCTTCTCGCGCCCGGATTAGCTCTTTATCTGACCTTACTTGGCTACTGCGGAGTTCTTGCCAAAGATGATTTAGCTTACCCAAAGACTCGGTTAAGCCTTGTTCTGTACGGAAATAGTTCTTTTCGTAAGGAAATACTTCGGCTTGCACTGCTTGAATTACTTCATCAGTTGCTAAGGAGCGATGCCTTCGGCGGCAAGCTACGCTCCCACTCTGTAATACTACCTCTCCAACACCCAAAACTAGTCGTTGAGTTTTGTGTTCCCCCAAACTGCGGCTATATTCAGCAGCCGATTTCCCCGACCAATAGCCAGAAGATATTGCCCAAGCTGCATTGTGACTACCACCGCCAGTAAATCCGCCACAAATCAGTTCGCGTGTAGCGGCATCTCCAGCCGCGTAAAGTCCCCGCACAGAACTACTACAACTCTCATCTACAATCCGAATTCCTCCCGTACCGCGCACAGTTCCCTCTAGGCGCAGAGTCACAGGGAAACGTTGAGTAAATGGATCAATGCCTGCACGGTCAAAGGGTAAAAAGAAGTTGGGCTGTGCTAAACGCATAGATACCCGCATCGATTCTGCCGCTTTGTCTATGATGGCGTAAACAGGCTGTTGCAGTAATGTCTGGGCAATTACTGAACGTCTATGAGAACTTGCTCCCGGAATCACACTACCGTCTTCGTAGGTGAAAGTTGCCCAATTATAAAACAGGGTTTTGGTAACTGAAGAAAAAGCGGGGGAGATGCCGTAAGCATTGGAAAATTCCATACCCGACATCTCAGCACCTGCTTCAGCAGCCATTAAATAACCATCCCCTGTTAGGACGTTGCATCCTAACGCTTTACTGAGAAACGCACAGCCACCAGTTGCGATAATTGTGGACTGCGATCGCACTATCCATTTCTCACCAGTCTGACGGTTCACACCTGTTGCACCAGCAACAGCACCATCCTCATCTACCAGTAGTTCTAAGGCGGGGCTGTTGTCTAAAATTTTGACTCCAGCACGTTGAATTTGTCGCCGCATCAGCCGCATATACTCAGGCCCTTGCAGCGATCGCCGATAGGGTTTACCTTCATCGTCGGTAGGGAAGGGATAACCCCATTTTGCTAACTGATTAACGTTGATATATGTCTGATTCAATACCCGATCCATCCAGTTGCGATCGGATAAAAACCCACCCAAGGATTCCCGACTTGCCTTTGCTGTTTCTCTTGCTTCGGGATCGGGTGGCACGTACCACACACCATTGCCAGATGCAGCAGCGCATCCAGTTGTTCCACAATATCCTTTATCTACGAGTATTACCCTAGCTCCACTTGATGCAGCACTCCATGCCGCCCAAGTTCCAGCTGGCCCACCTCCAATCACAAGCACATCGCTTTCTAAGTCGAGTTCAAAATCGGTTGTTAACGTCTTCAGCATCTACAATTTCCCCCCATCGATAAGTTTTAAGCATCAAGTCTCCACCCCATCGATGCTCCACACTATTTCATAAATCTGTTTGCCTATCTACTTGACGATTTACGACAACACCAATTTAGTAATCCTGGAATAACCCCTCACCTACAAGGGAAGTGGGCTGGAGGTTAGGTTTTTAATTACTGAATCGATAGTTTAGTAGCCTTAAATTGTGGCTCTTTAAGACAGGTTGCCACCAGATTGATAGTAAGTACATTAAATTGATCGATAAACCGTAGTTTAGATATAACAAAGCTTTTCACAGTTTTCGATAAAAAGCAAGCATTTTAGTAAACAAATTCAAAAAGTTATGTCAAATAAATTTTATTACCTATCTAAGTAGGCTTGCTTCTTGGACTAGTTTGTGTGTTTGTTATAGCTAGTGAATCTTTACCGTTAATTTTCCATGAGGCGAAAATATGTCAAATTTCTTGGCTAAGTTAACTTTAGCAACTGCGATCGCTTACTTTATCGTAGGTAATCGCCGCAAATAGTCAGTAAAAATGAATGAAAAGCAACAAATTGCCCAAGCTGTAGATAATTTGGGCTACACAGGTTGTTAACCCTCTTGTCTCCAGCAAATGTTCTCTGCCTTTCTTAGGTCAATACTTGTCTAGATTTTGAATAGTAGGATCTTCTAAATTATCTAGTTTGTCAGAATTGCGCGTTGAGTTAGAGGATTTGTGATAAAAACCACCTACCTCTGCCAAAGTATAAAGGGGCCTAGCTTTAACTTCTTCATAGATGCGCCCTATATATTCGCCTAAGATGCCAACACTGACTAACTGCACAGATCCGAGAAAGAAAATTGCCATCAAAATAATCGTAAACCCGGTTAAAGGCGAATGAGGGACAAAAAGCCGCCAATACAAGACTAATAAAGCCATGAAGATGGCCGCCGCCGCCGCTACTAACCCTAAGTAGGTTGATAACCGCAGTGGCACTATTGAAAAAGATACTAGACCATTGATCGCAAGCGCCAAGGATTTGCTAAAAGTATATTTAACTTCCCCAGCAAAGCGGGGGTTGCGCTCGAACCGAATTGCTGTTTGCTCAAAGCCAACCCAAGAACGCAGACCACGGATATAACGGGTACGTTCTGGCATAGAATTGAGAATATCTACGATCTGGCGATCCATTAAACAAAAATCACCAGTATCAGTAGGAATCTCTACATCTGCAAGCTTCTTAAGGATGCGATAAAAAAAGTAGGCAGTAAAACGCTTAAACCATCTTTCCTTGAGGCGTTGAGTGCGTTGAGCGTAGACGACTTGATAGCCCTGTCGCCATTTTTCAATCATGTCGGGGATTAGTTCTGGCGGATCTTGTAAGTCAGCATCAAGGATGATGATAACTTGACCCCGAACAAAATTAAGACCAGCCGTAACTGCTATTTGATGACCAAAGTTACGAGCAAAGCTTAGATAGCAAATGCGTGAGTCTTTTTGATGGAGTTCTCGCAGTAGTTGTAGGGAGCGATCGCGGCTACCATCATTGATTAAAATTAATTCGACAACACCATCCAACCGATTCATTACTGCACTCAGCCTGCGGTATAGTTCAGGAATAATTTCTTCTTCGTTATAAATTGGAACAATCAATGAATACTTTGGTAGCATCTAAAAATCTTGTTTAATTTTTGAACAGCCAAGCTGACAGACTGCTTGTGATCATCAAGGTTTCGTTCTCAGTATACCTAGCAAGATTCAAGTCCCACTCCAATAATTTATTTATTTTTTGGATTTATATAATCTGAATCAGATTCTTTAAGGTTTTCTACAGCTTTTTTGGCAAAAGTCCGACGATGACGATACCAAGTAGACCCTGCTACCAAGGTTCCAGTTAAGCCCAAGGCGAGTACTAGGGGCAAAAAATCGCCGGTCTTGACTGCCTTCAAACCAGAACTACCTAGTAATACAAAAGGCAAGACACTAGGAACAGTACCAAGTGTTGTACCTAGAACATAATCTTTAAAGCTGATCGAAGTCAGTCCAGCCACAAAGTTAACCAAGCCATAGGGCATGATTGGTACTAATCGGATGGCAAACATATAAAAAAGCCCTCCACGCCGCACCTCAGCATCCATAGCTTGCCAGCGTCCTGCTAGTCGTTTTGCAACGGTTTTACGTCCAATAGTCCGAGTAAAAATAAAGGCAATTATTGCCGCAATGACTGCTCCTACACTAGTCCAAAAAGTACCCAGCCAAGGGCCAAAAATTGCACCTCCAGTTAAATTTAGTACTGTTGAGGGCAAAACTAACATAGTTGCTACAACGTACAAAGCAACATAAATAACAGGTGCCCAGATTCCAGAAGATTTTAGCAAAGCTTGAATTTGTGCTGGTTCAATGCCGCCAATCAGATATACTGCTATACCAGTCGCAATTATGCAACTCAGTGTGAGTACTAAAATACCAGCTTTCAATTTCCACACTAGAATACTCCTGCTTTTTTTGTAACACAATCCATCTTTGGCAAATTTTCCCTTTAATTAATTCTTGAAAACCTTGGTTTTGGAAAGTGAGGTACACCCGTAGGGGTACGGCAGTGTTTATACGTGCCAACAAAAGCCTAAGAATAGCTTAATTTTTGGCTTGGCTGACTCACCCGCCTCGAACTAAAGTTCAAGGCTAATAGCTAAAGTCTACTTAAGTAGACTAAAGATTTTTGGCTATATTTTAGTCATCTTAAGATGACTTTAGCTATTAGCAAAGAACTTCAGTTTTTTGCGGGACATAGCTTTTACCTTAAGCTGACACCAATGGGGGCTGCCTTTCCCCTACACCTAGCGATGTAATCTTATACCGCATCTGAATAGAAACAGCTATAAATTATTAGGTACTACCAAAAAATAAATTATCCAATCTTAATTTGTAGGGGCGCTGCTTTCTTAACGCACCGTCTCTGTTACGGTACGTTGTGCTTCTAGCTAACGCATCCTACAAGTTAGATATTTTTTTAATTGCAAGTCCTTTAGAGAGTTATTCCTGATGAATAGTGAATCTACACTAGTTTTTTAAATAATTTCCTGTAAAATAATAATAAAAACTACGGTAACTACGTCAAATTAACGGTGTTTAAGTTCCTCATACCCTGACAAACATGCAAATTCTCTGGTTTATTCCGACTGGATCTCATGACGGACGCTATTTAGGCACAGATATTGGCTCTCGTGTTGCCACACCTGATTATTTGCAGCAAATTGCCCAAGCTGTGGATAATTTAGGCTACACGGGCGCATTGTTACCCACAGGGACTTCTTGTGAA
>NZ_DASQZC010000599.1:0-2010 GCF_035638895.1 Nostoc sp.
AGCGCATGGACAACAGCCTGAGCAACAAGATCCGCAGAAATTCCCCTAGATGCGATAATCTGCATTTTCTCACGGACAATATTCATCGCCTGACCGTAGAGATTTTGTGCTGTTTGGGATAAATCGTGCTGTGCTATTTCAGATTGATTTAGGGACTTTTGCCAGATTGGGGTAGCGATGGAACCAGGTTCAATAATTGAAACCGAGATTCCCCAAGGGCTTAACTCCATCCGCATCACATCATTGAGTGCAACGAGCGCAAATTTGGAAGCATTGTAAGCACCCAGGAACGGCGCAGGGCTTCTACCAGAAATGGAACCCATATTGACAATTCGACCCCGATCTTGGCGTAATAGACCAAGAAATGCTTGTGTTACTGCTAATTGTCCAGTGACATTAACCTGCATCTGGTGTTGAAATTCTGCGATCGCTAATAATTCTAAGGGGCCTGGGACAGCAATTCCGGCATTATTCACTAAACCTAAAATCCCCGCACCACCAACTGCATTTGTTACGTGATCAACAGCAGATGCGATCGATTCAGCATCAGTAACATCTAAAAAAATCGGAATAAGCCTTTGTGACCCTTTCTGTTTAAGTGTTTGAGCATCAATATCTTGACGCACGCCAGCAAAAACAGAGAAGCCTAACTGGTCTAAAAGCAAAGCACACGCCTGACCAATTCCTGTTGATGCTCCTGTCACCACTACTGTGCGTTGATTTCCTGCAACCATTAACTCTCTCCGTATTATGATGAAATTACTGAAATTCTAAATTAGAATTAGTATCAATCTCTGCAAGTACCAGCGCGAAGACAATCTTCGGTTTGGTCATCTCTAGCCGATATTTGCCACGGAAGTTTATCGAACTGAGAATTTGTGCTGTAAACGACTAGAGCAGTTATTATGGGAAGCTGGTTTTCGACAATTGACACGTCAATACTATGAGTATTGCCTAATTGAGCATTGTATAAATAAACAGGCAATGCCATCAGTCCAATGCAAATTGTCCGATTCATAAAACCTCAGTTAAAAATTTCCGATTACGCTATGTATAGATACCACCTTGATGAACCGGATTTCCAAACTGAGTATTGTTATGATGTTGTGTCAATTTACTCAGCGCTACTAGCCGCAGAGACGTAATTTCTAAATTAGCGGTTCCACCCTTTTTTAGGTTAGGCATTGCCTACAAGATGGCTTACTACTAATTTATGCAGACGCAACCCGAAAAAACAGGACAAAAAACCCACAGCACTGAAAAACATATCTTGCTAGCTGCATTCCCCAGATAAAATAGTTAACAAATGTTGCCTACTAGCTGACTCATGACGCCTTCACAAGACGTAGATACTGTAAACGTTCCCAACCTAGACCCCGAAGAATATGGCAACTCAGACACAGATCCTCTAGATGAGTTGCCAGGTGAAGTTGAAATGTCTCTTTTCGACCACCTAGAAGAGTTGCGGCAGCGCATTTTCTATTCTCTGATTGCCGTAGCGGTGGGTATTATTGGCTGTTTCTTTGCCGTTAAACCGATTGTCCAGCTACTTGAGGTTCCCGCACAAGGAGTAAAATTTCTCCAACTTGCACCCGGAGAGTATTTCTTTGTTTCCCTCAAAGTTGCAGCCTACACTGGTATCATACTTACTAGTCCTTTCATTCTTTACCAAATTATCCAGTTTGTGCTTCCAGGACTGACTCGCCGCGAACGCCGGATAGTGGGGCCTGTGGTTTTGGGTTCGAGTGTGCTGTTTGGAGCGGGGTTAGTATTTGCCTATTTACTGCTGATTCCCGCAGCTTTGAATTTTTTCATCAGCTACGGAGCAGATGTAGTTGAACAAATTTGGTCAATTGATAAATATTTTGAATTTGTGCTGCTACTGTTATTCAGCACTGGTTTAGCATTTCAAATTCCGATCATCCAACTGTTGCTCGGTAATTTGAACATTGTCTCGTCTCAACGAATGATTTCTGGTTGGCGTTACGTGATTATGGGAGCAGTGGTTTT
>NZ_DASQZC010000600.1:0-3588 GCF_035638895.1 Nostoc sp.
ATTAAAGACAAGTTTCTTTTTTTTTACTTGAGCAAGAAGTCAAAAATATAATGTTTTTAAAATTCGTGACAACCTTCCGGGTTGTTTATAAAAACTATTGTTCACATATTTAGCCATTAGCATCCATTTAACTGACTAATAATAAATATTTATTGGTACAAACCTATATTTAGTACTAATAATTATTTATTTTCAATTCATTAAGAATAAATATCTAACAGAAATTGATTAGTTTCATTATTGAGTCAACTCAGCAATTATTTAAAAATGAAGCTTACCATTACGAAAACCAAAAATATTACTAGAGACATCAGAAAAGCAACTTTCATCAGTATAGTTATTTTGATGATTTTTGTATTAGTAGCTAGTAATGATATTAACCATCACAAAGTTGCTATAACCGCCCAACCATTAAACGGATGCTTGAGTACTGATTCGTTACCTTGTACAGATATCTCTGAAAAGACGACATCAGAACCATTTATTCCCGATGCTAAATTAAATGCTCAACAGCGTTTCTTATCTGCGATCGCTAGGAAGTTACCTACAGTTCCCCAGGCTGGTACTTATGAATATATTTTGCTAAGAGCTTATGGTGCAGTCTTTGTAAATCAAGATGTGGGAATTAAACTACCGCAAAAAAATATTTTTGCTAATGAACAAGAAACCCAAGAGTTTCAAGGTACTTTAAGAATGGGTCACGTTGACGGCACTAAGGATTGTTACCTACAAAAATCGGCGGCTGATGCTTTAAATAAAGCCCGAATACAGCAACAGATACCACTAAAATCTGGTTATGGTTCTGGTGATTGTACTCGCACTTTCAATACGAATTTAAGATTTTGGCACAAATATGCTAACAATCAAATTTTGGCAAAAGTTCAACAGGGCAAAGAAACAAAAATTCTCGGTGTGGTTGCACCTCCTGGAACTTCACAACATCTCTGGGGATTAGCGATTGATTTACGCGTAAGTAGTAAAGAACAAAGAAAAGCTCTTAATCAAAATGGTTGGTTTCAAACTGTACAAAATGATGTTCCACATTGGACTTATGTGGGTTTAACTGAAGAGAATTTCCCTCTATTTGGTTTTAAGAAACAAGTTGTCCAGGGCATTACTTATTGGATTACTCCACTTTAATTATTAATATTATTTAGCAATAATTATAATCGCTTGTCATATTTTTTACGCAATCAAATCGGATTGATATATAACTCCCTGCACTCATACATAAGCATCAAGTTTTTATAAATAATTGAATAGATTGAATAAATTTCAAGATAAAAATTTAATTAGTCTCTACAAAAAGTACAGATAGTTTAGCAAATAAAACTTTTTTATCTTTAGCTCCGTTCTTCAACTCTTGTAAAAGTAGTTTTTACAAGAGTTGAAAAAAGAGTATCCTAACGACTGTTATTCATTAACAATCGTAAAGCCTTCATAATCAATGGCTCCACTTGCAGCACTTGGTAAAGGGACTGTACCAAGCAAGGTGGCGGTTGCAAAGCCATCGCCATTAACACGTGTAGCACTACCTAAACCTGATGCAGCAAGTTCATCTTGGTAGCCTGTGATCTCATAGACAGCACCAGTTTCCAGCAAAGCCAACAATCTTTGAGATCCGCTGTTAGTAAACGCCAGCCCAGAATCGGCGTTGACATTCAAAGCTTGCCCTGAAGGAGTTCTCAAAGCAATCGGCGCAGATAGCTGACCAGTGAGCAAATCTACTTTGTAAAGCTGCGCTCCATCTCCATCAGCAGTGCTGAAATCGCTAGCAAGAGCGCGAGTTCTACCAGGATTGAGATTGTCGATGGCTAATCCATCGGCAAATTTTCCAGGGTTGGTAGCTTGAGTTCCTTGTCTTTGTGCAGCTGTAGTAGGTGCGCCAAAGCCGTCTACAAGGCTAATAGCTCCAGGGTTAGCTGTAGTAACTTTATAAAGAGAGCTACCTGCATTACTGCTGCTATTATTCCCTGAAATGTTGTACAGAACAGTTGTTGAGGTTGGTTGACCAGTTGCTGAAAACTCACGTCCAAAGTCAGCACCTGAGTCAAACCCAAAACGACGTAGGTCAGATGGTGTTGGTGTTGGTGAGGCACTAGCTGGAGCAAAAGGCTGATCTAGATTATTGACCCGAATAACAGAACCAGCTGTTGTAGAACCAGAGGCACGTGCTTCGTTAATTGCACTTGCCCTTCCAGTAGCGATGTTAGTTCCCAAACCTTCTAGGTCTGCGTTTGGAATATTCGCAGCATTGATTTCGCCTACTTTTTGGGGAGTACTATTAGGGGAGCTTATGGGAAAGCGGTAAACTGCGAATTGTTCTCCACCTTGGTTAGGATTGATATCCGCATCTCCAACGGTATAGCCGTAAAGAACCATGAGAATTTTCTCCTTATTGAAACCTGTTAAATTTTTGGGAACATTCCAAATATGCAGCATTCCAAATGTGCAAATTGCTACCTGACTAAAAGTCTTTGACGACACAAGCAAGAGCTTTCCTTCGCAGGCTAAGATTTAGAGCTAGTCTGCGTTATCTTACTTTGCTTATATAGTCTATAAGCTTGCAAAATTGAAAAACTACTAAACCTTTGACTGTAAACTGGCTACGACAACTTAACTCAATACTCTTATAGTTACTATTTGCTCAATTAATAAAGAGAAAAGGTCTTGGATTTGCCGATTAAAAGTCAAAGTTTAAGGTTAAAAACTGTATTTGGAATTATCTTAGTAAGACTATATTTGAGTAATGTTAAGATTTCATAATATTTCGGTTAAATTTTAATATTACTAATTCATTCTACTTACCGATGCAAGCATAACTCGACTGTTTTAATAGCTATTAAACGATTTAATCTTCGCAGGCGATCGCTATTAGTCTTAAGATTTATGCATTGGCAGTAAATACCAAAGATAGATGTGTTTTAAAAACATCTATGCTAAAGGATGATTTATTAATTACCCCTACAGTGTGGGTGTATCTAGCATCAACAAATGATTAATAAAAGCCTAAAAAAACCTATTTTGGTAAATGGTTACCATGATTAATTTCTACAGTACGTAAGTCTTAGTCCTATTCACTTGAAAGTACCTTTAACAAAAAGAATAAAAAAAGATTAAAGGGCAAAGGTAAAAAGAAAATCTCATCTCTTTTCCTTTGCCCTTTAACCAATTCTGCAAGAACTCTGGCGTAGTTATCCGGGAGCTATAGAAATTGGTGCTTAATATTTTACTGGCGATGCCTACGGCGGCAAGCTACGCAATCCGATTCATTTTTGTAATGTTTTATTTGTGGGGAACCTTTGCACCTACCTTTGCACCTTAATACTTCTGATTCTAATCTATGGGCCACAGTGGAACAAGGCTACCTTAAAGCAGCTCTCAAGGAAGAATTGGATGAGTTTAACAGCAGTAGCTATTTTACCCTGAGCGTTAGCCCCTGGCTTAATTTTCCAGGTTGCACAGTTATTTTTGCCCTGCTGCATTAGTATGTCAAAATAAAAATACCCGATACATCAAGGTGAGCGATCGCTCCAAAAGCTAGATTAAAGGATTGACCTGAGCAATGGCAGACCCAACCAATCACAA
>NZ_DASQZC010000601.1:0-2783 GCF_035638895.1 Nostoc sp.
TTGTGATTGGTTGGGTCTGCCATTGCTCAGGTCAATCCTTTAATCTAGCTTTTGGAGCGATCGCTCACCTTGATGTATCGGGTATTTTTATTTTGACATACTAATGCAGCAGGGCAAAAATAACTGTGCAACCTGGAAAATAAAGCCAGAGGCTAATGCTCAGGGTAAAATAGCTACTGCCGTTAAACTCATCCAATTCTTCCTTGAGAGCTGCTTTAAGGTAGCCTTGTTCCACTGTGGCCCATAGATTAGAATCAGAAGTATCAAGGTGCAAAGGTTCCCCACAAATAAAACATTACAAAAATGAATCGGATTGCGTAGCTTGCCGCCGTAGGCATCGCCAGTAAAATATTAAGCACCAATTTCTATAGCTCCCGGATAAATACGCCAGAGTTCTTGCAGAATCGGTTAAAGGGCAAAGGAAAAAAGATGAGATTTTCTTTTTACCTTTGCCCTTTAATCTTTTTGGTAAAGGTACTTTCAAATTAATAGGACTAAGAGTTACGCACTGTAGAAATTAATCATAGTAACCATTTCTAAAATAGGTTTTTCCAGGCTTTTATTAGTCATTTCTTGATGGTAAATACACCCGTACTCTAGGGGTGATTAATAAATTATTCCTAAGATAGATGTATTTTTAAAATATCTATGTTTAACATTTACTGCTAATGGGTAAGTCTTAAGACCAATAGCGATCGCCTGCGAAGATTAAATCGTTTAATAACTATTAAAACAGTCGAGTTATGCTTGCACCAGTAAGTAAAATGAATTAGTAACATTAAAATTTAACCAAAATATTACGAAATCTTAACATTACTCAAATATAGTCTTACTAAGATAATTCCAAATACAGTTTTTAACTTTAAACTTTGACTTTAAATCGGCAAATCAAACACTCTTTTCTCTTTATTCGTTGAGCAAATAGTAACTATAACAGTATTGAGTTAAGTTGTTCTAACCTGTTTAGAGTCAAAGGTTTAGTAGTGTTTCAATTTGGCAAGCTTATAGGCTATATAAGCAAAGTTAAAATAATACAGACTAGTTTTAACTTTTAGCCTGCAAAGGTTAGCTTTGTTTTTGTCGTTAAAGACTTTTAGTCACATAGCAATTTGCACATTTGGAATGCTGGGTATTTGGAATGTTCCCAAAAGTTTAACAGGTTTTAACAAGGAGAAAATTCTCATGGTTCTTTACGGCTATACCATTGGAGAAGATAGTAACCAGAGCGCTAGTGGAAATCAACTTCCCGTTTACCGCTTTTTGATCCCTTCTGCGCCTACAGGTTCTATTACTCCTACACAAGTAGGTACAGTCAATATTACAAGTACTGCTGCCCCACGCATAGACCTAGAAGGTTTGGCAACTAACCCCACCACCGGAAGGGTAAGTGCAGTTAACGAAGCACGGGTTAGCGGTACTACAACAGCAATTGATCCAGCTGTTATTGTCGTTAATAATGTAGATGTGCCTTTTGCTCCAGCCACGGTCTCACCAACCCGTACAGGATCTGACCGTCGTTTTGGATTCGAGTCAGGTGCTGATTTTAATCGTAGTGCTCTATACAACATTTCAGGGAATCCAACTACCGAGAATGGAGTGCCAATAGGAAGCTCTCTTTATAGAATTACCACAGCTAACCCTGGAACTATTAGCCTTGTAGACACCTTTGGCCCAGCTACTACTGCTGCACAAAGACAAGGAACTCAACCTACCAACTCTCAATATGCCGATGGATTAGCTATCGACAATCTCAATCCTGGTAATACTCGCGCTCTTGCTAGCGATTTCAGTACTCGTGATGGAGATGGAGCGCAACTTTACAAAGTTGATTTGCTCACTGGTCAGCTATCTGCGCCGATTGCTTTGAGAACTCCTTCAGGGCAAGCTCTGAATGTAAACGGAGATTCTGGGTTGTCATTTACTAACTTCGGTTCTCAAAGATTGATCGGTTGGCTGGAAAGTGGCGCTATCTATGAGATCACAGGCTACCAAGATGAACTTGCTGCATCAGGTCTAGGTTTAGGTAGTGCTGGTGGTGCTAATGGTGCTGGTTTTGCAACTGCCACCTTGCTTGGTAATGTTAATTTACCAAATGCTGTGAGTGGAGCCATTGATTATGAAGGCTTTACAATTGTTAATGAATAACAGTCGTTAGGATACTCTTTCTTCAACTCTTCTAAAAACTACTTTTACAAGAGTTGAAGAACGGAAGTAAAGATAAAAAAAGTTTTATTTGCCAAACTACTTGCTATTAAAAAAGTCGAGTGATGCTTCTTTTATTGAAATGATAGAAGAATCATCTCAGCGAGTGAAAACACTCAGTAAATATTAAGCTTTAACCCAAATGTTATTAAACCTTAACAATTGAAAAAACATTTCTTAATATTAGTAAAATATAGTCTTATTAAGATAACTCCAAATACAGTTATTAACCTTAAAATCTGATTTTTAATGGGCAAATCAAAGATGCTTAATTCTCTGTTCATTTAATCCGACTTGGAAATAATCAGTTTCCAAAAGATGTCTTTAAATGTAACTAGATGTAGTTTTGAGATTTGTACCGCCAACATAGTCAGATAGCAATTTGCACATTTGCAATACTGCATATTTGGAACATTCCCAAAAGTTTAACAGGTTTCAATAAGGAGAAAATTCTCATGGTTCTTTACGGCTATACCGTTGGAGATGCGGATATCAATCCTAGCCAAGCTGGAGAACAATTCGCAGTTTACCGCTTCCCCATAAGCCCCCTTGCGACTACTCCCCAAAAAGTAGGCGAAATC
>NZ_DASQZC010000602.1:0-14352 GCF_035638895.1 Nostoc sp.
AATAAGACACCTGTCCTATCCTAGTCAATGCTAGGGGAATAGGAAAAGGAAATGTCTCTAAAAAAGCGGCTGAAGATTTTAGATTTAATTCGGGAGCTTCGGTAACAACTCAATTTTTCTCAGAAATAGTTTGCTGCTAGATTAAAGGTTTCATTCAAAACCAGTCAATCGTTGAGAAAATCGGTATACAGTGCCTTCACGGATAGCGCTAAAACGAATAAAAGAAATGTTACGGCAGATGGCTGAACCCGGCAAAAGGCTGCTAAACCAGTATTTTCCAGAAGCAGAGTAGGGTTATGGCTCATAAAGTGAGGGCATCGGAACCTAAAAAGATTTTTGTTAGCAGTAGAGAGCAACTGCTGCATTATGGTATTGCTTTGGTATCCTTTGCCTTAGCACTGGGGGCAACTCTGCTGCTCAAAACATATCTGACGCCAACTCCTGCGGCGCTGTTTTATGTTGCGGTGATGGTGAGTGCTTGGTATGGTGGCTTGGGCCCGGGGCTACTTGCTACAGTTTTGTCTAGTTTGGCAATCAACTACTTCTTTTTTAAGCCGTTCGAGCCGCATAATATTACAAGTCTAAGTAAATTAGTCCCTCTGGTCGTGTTCATCCTGGCAGCAGGGTTAATTAGCTCGCTCAACGAATCACGCCGCACAGCCCAACGGAAAGCTGAGGCAAGTTTGAAGTCTCTACGTGAAAGCGAGGCCAGGTTTGGCCGCTTAACAGAGTCCAATATTATTGGGGTAGTTGTGGCTGATCTGAACGGCTTAATCATTGAAGCCAATGATGCCTTTCTAGAAATGCTCAATTATACACGCGAGGATTTGCGCTCTGGTAGAATTCGCTGGGGCGAGATTACTCCACCCGAATACATTGAAGTGAGTGAGCGAGCAATTGAAGAACTTAGAATTACTGGGAGTTGTAAGCCCTTTGAGCAAGAATATATTCGCAAAGATGGCTCTCAAGTTCCCGTCTTAATTGGCTTTGCCAAGCAAGGAGATAGGACAATTATTGGTTTTGTTCTTGACTTGAGCGAACAGCAAGCTGCGCTACGCGAACGCAAACAAGCAGAAGTTGCCCAAAGCATCCTGCAAATGCTCTTAGAACATGTCCCAGAGGGAATTACGATCGCTGGTGGCCCCCCTGATTTCCGAATCATTGCCAACAGCAAACTCGCGCAAGAGCTTTTGGGTAAACCTGGTGAATCCCTCGTTGGTATGACTTCTAGCGATTACGTTCAGTCTTACGGTGTATTTTTGGCTGATGGTGTAACGCACCTTACCCTAGAGCAATTGCCTTTATACCGTGCTACGCGCTACGGTGAAACAATCCGCGATGAAGAATGCATCATTGAACGTCCTGATGAAACCCGGATTATAGCCAGCGCTAATGTAGTACCGATTCGGGATTCCCAAAGTCAGATTATCGGTGCAATCAATTGCTGGCGCGATATTACCAACCGTAAGCAAATGGAGGAGGCACTACGACAACGAGAAACAGAACTTCGCTTAATTACAGATACGTTACCAGTTTTGATTTCCTTTGTAGATTCAGAACAACGCTACCGTTTCAATAACCGGGCATATCATGAGTGGTTTGGGCATCCGGCGACAGAAGTTTATGGAAAGCATCTTTGGGAAGTTTTAGGTGAATCCGCTTATGAAGTGCTTCGTCCTTATGTGGAACAAGTACTGGCAGGAGAGCAGGTGACTTTTGAAAGTCAAATTCCTTATCAAGATGGCGGTACACGTTATATTAATGCTGTCTACGTTCCCCAGTTTAATCAACAGGGAACCGTTGAAGGATATGCGGCGTTGATTACTGACATCAGCGAACAGCAAGCTGCGCTACGTGAACGCAAACAAGCAGAAGCAGCGTTGCGTGAAAGTGAAGCCCGCTTTCGCCAAATGGCAGACACCGCTCCCGTACTAATCTGGATGTCCGGTACTGACAAACTTTGTAACTACTTTAATAAACCCTGGGTAGATTTTACCGGGCGGACTCTAGAGCAAGAAATGGGCAATGGGTGGGCTGAAGGTGTGCATCCCGATGATTTTCAGCGTTGCTTAAATACATACGTTAATGCCTTTGATGCCCAACAAAATTTTAAAATGGAATATCGCCTTAGACACAATGATGGCGAATACCGTTGGGTTTTAGATACTGGTGTGCCTCGGTTTGCACCAATTGGAGAGTTTCTCGGCTATATCGGCTCCTGTGTCGATATCCACGATCGCAATTTGGCAGAAGCAACGCTACGTGACAGCGAAGAGCGATACCGAATTTTAACAGAAGTGTCGCCCCAGGCTATTTGGATGGGCGATAGCCATAATGGTATTACTTATTGCAATCAATACTGGTTTGATTACAGTGGATTGACAATGGAGCAGACATCTGGATATGGCTGGATTGATATCATTCACCCTGAAGACTGCGATCGCGTTTTTAAAACTTCGATGCAGGCTGTTGCTAAGGGTACAAACTACGAAACAGAAATTCGCTTTCGTCGAGTTTTTGATGGTAGCTATCGTTGGCATCTTGTGCGGGGTTTGCCATTTCGAGATGCAGCCGGACAAATTATTAAGTGGGTGGGCATCGCTAGCGACATTCACGATCGCAAAGTTGCCGAAGCCGCCTTGCAACAACTCAATGAAATGCTAGAGCAACGGATTCAAGAGCGCACAGCCCAACTCGAAGCCGCCAACAAGGAACTCGAATCATTTTCCTATTCAGTCTCTCATGACTTGCGATCGCCGCTTCGCCATATCGCCGGATTTATAGAATTGCTTCAAAAGCGGCATAGCTCAACAACTACGTTAGATGAAGCAAGTCAGCGTTATTTAAGAATAATTGCAGAAACTAGCAAACAGGCAGGAATACTAATAGATGAGTTGCTCACATTTTCTCGCATGGGGCGCACCGAAATGCGTTACATCAACATCAATATGGAGCAACTAGTCGAAGAAATAAAACGCGATTTGCAAATCCAAATCCCAGGACGCACAATCAATTGGCGCATAGAGTCACTGCCAGAAGTTCAAGGTGATCCTTCCATGATGCGGCTCGTCCTTCGCAACCTCATAGACAATGCCGTAAAATATACGCAGACTCGAAACCCAACAGAAATTACTGTTGGCAGTATTGACAATGAAAACGAAGTTGTCTTTTTTGTACAAGATAACGGCGTAGGCTTTAATATGCAATATGTTCACAAGCTATTCGGAGTATTTCAACGCCTGCATAGCGATCCACAATTTGAAGGTACAGGTGTTGGATTGGCAAACGTGCAACGCATTATTCATCGGCATAATGGTCGAGTCTGGGCAGAGTCTGTAGTTGACAGTGGAGCCACCTTCTATTTCTCACTACCTAAGTTGTCAAAGAAGGAGGGCGAATGAAAGAACTTAAGCGAATTCTGCTGATTGAAGACAGTGCCAACGATGCAGAATTAATCTTGGCTGCCTTATCGGAAAATCATCTCGCCAACGAAGTGGTGGTACTGCGTGATGGAGAGGAAGCACTAGATTATCTCTATCGCCGGGGACTGTTCCGGTTGCGGATGGAAGGGCATCCGGTTGTGGTGCTGCTCGATTTAAAACTACCTAAAATCGATGGATTAGAAGTGCTGGCAGAACTAAAATCTGACCCAATAATGCGAGTGATTCCAGTGGTAGTACTAACATCTTCCAGTGAGGAGCCAGACTTAGTTCGATGCTACGAGTTAGGCGTTAATGCTTATGTCGTCAAGCCTCTTGATTACCATGAGTTTGCTGATGCTATCAAGGGTGTAGGACTGTTTTGGGCAGTGATTAATCAGCCCCCTGTTGGCGCTCTACCTCCAGCACCTCATCGTCAACAGGAGAAGAATTAATGAATCTACTCCGTTTCCTGCTTTTAGAAGACAGTTTGTTAGATGCAGAGCTTGCCCAAGCGACGTTAACCGAAGGCGGAATTAATTGCGAACTAATACGAGTTGAAACTGGCGCTGATTTCTTGGCTGCTTTGGAAGCAGAGACTTTCGATTTAATTCTTGCCGATTATGCCCTGCCATCTTTTGATGGAATTTCGGCTTTAGAAATTGCCAGAAATAAATGTCCAGAGATTCCTTTTATCTTTGTTTCTGCCGCGCTGGGTGAAGAATTAGCGATCGAAGCCTTGAAAAATGGCGCAACCGATTATGTATTAAAGCAAGGACTAGGGCGGTTAGTTCCCTCAGTGCAACGGGCATTGCGGGAAGCTAAGGAGCGCCGGGAGCGCCAGCAAGCGGAAGAGTCGCTACAGAAGAGTGAAGCCAAGTATCGCCGAATTGTTGATACCTCGTATGAGGGAATTTGGATGATTGACTCTCAATCACGAACAGAGTTTGTGAATCAACGGCTCTGTGAGATGTTGGGCTATCCGGCAGAAGAAATGCTTGATCGTTCTATGTTTTATTTTATCGATTGCGTTGATGGGGTAGCAGCCGAAGAGAAACTGGAGTGGCACAAGCAAGAAGGGAGCGATCTTAAAGAAGCTCGATTGCGCTGCAAAGATGGTTCGTATATTTGGACACTGATTTCTGCTAGAGCGATTTTGAATGAACAAAATGAGTTCTTGGGCGCGATCGCTATGTTAACGGATATCACCGATCGCAAGCGCACCGAATCAGAACGCGATCGCCTTTTGCAACTTGAGCAAACAGCCAGAGCGGAAGCCGAAGCTGCTAACCGAATCAAAGATGAGTTTTTGGCGGTACTTTCTCATGAATTGCGATCGCCACTGAATCCGATTATCGGGTGGGCAAAACTATTGCAGAGCCGTAAATTTGATGAGATATCACTTAAAAAAGCCCTTCAAACTATTGAACGCAATGCTAAATTACAAGCTGAACTAATTGAAGATTTACTAGATGTTTCTCGCATCCTCCAGGGCAAACTCAACCTTAATATGATGCCAGTCAATCTGGCATTTATTATTGAATCTGCAATGGAAACAGTGCGTTTAGCAGCAGAGGCAAAAACCATTCACATTGAGACGGCGCTTGATCCGCAGGGGAAAGTTTTGGGTGATTCAGCCCGCTTGCAACAAGTCTTCTGGAACCTGTTATCTAATGCCGTCAAGTTTACAGAGGTTGGGGGAAAAGTAAATGTGCGATTGGAGTGCTTCGACGCTCAAGTGCAGATTACTGTGAGCGATACAGGCAAAGGTATTCACCCTGATTTTCTACCTCATGTGTTTGACTATTTCCGTCAGGGTGACGGTACAACAACTAGAAAGTTTGGTGGGTTAGGATTAGGTTTAGCGATCGCTCGTCACTTGGTCGAAATGCACGGTGGAACGATTTGCGCCGAAAGTCTTGGCGAGGAGCAAGGAGCTATCTTCACAGTTAGATTACCACGGCTCAAGGAAGCTGCAACAATCAAGGATGACACGAGTGATGATTTCTCAACTGCCGTTTTTGCCGCTTCTCCCCTCATGGGTTTACAAGTTTTGATTGTAGATGACAATGCTGATACCCGCGACTTCTTCAGTTTTGTACTGGAACAGTTTGGAGCGATCGTCACCACAGCAGCATCAGGAGATGAAGCATTACAAGCGCTAACACAGTCAAAGCCAGATATCTTACTCAGCGATATTGGGATGCCAGAGATGAACGGCTATATGCTCATAAAACAGGTGCGGACTCTAGAAGCAGAAATAGGGGAAAAACAGATTCCCGCGATCGCTCTGACTGCTTATGCAGGCGAAATCAATCAGCAGCAAGCACTAAAAGCAGGCTTTCAACAGTACATCGTTAAACCTGTAGCACCAGACGAATTGCTCATGGCGATTTCTAATCTAGTTCAATCTACTTAGGTGTTTGCGATCAACCTGAGTAATTAGATTAACCTCGTTAAGGTTACAGATTTTAAACTCTTTTTCATAGCTAACACAACCGTTTCAATTGCGTGGAATAGCTTCGCTTCAGGCACAACCATGTTAAGGGACTTCCAAATAAAAAAATATACAACTATTTATTGTGGGGTGGGCGTCTCGCCCGCCCATAGTCAAAGGCGGGCAAGATGCCCACCCCACAAGATTGGATAATTTATTTCTTGGAAATCCCTAAGTCTCTATCACTATCCACAGCAGTTCAGAGGATGTTTGAAAAATAACTTATCGAAGATTTTATAGATAATTTCTATGAAGTAGATTTAAGGATCTGTCAAGTAGTTACGTGTTTGTACTCTATCATAACCTTGAATATGGTCTTAAAATCAACCTAAATTCACTTCCGTAAGGAGTCAGATATGAAGACTTATGACATGTCTCTCATAAAGACAAATGGACTCACGACTTTCTTGGTATTTGTCTCAATTATATTTATTTTCACATTAACTCTAATTTTTTCATTCTTTGAAAACATTGCAGGATTTTCAAATCAAGAAAAAATAGAATATATTAATCAAGCATTAATAACTGTTGCCATAATTATCGGAGGATTAGCATTAATTATTAATGCTTACTATACTTCTAGACTCTCTTTTAATGACAATCAGAGTGTGTTAAATAAATTTCTTTCTGGCACACTAGCTTGGGAAAACAACATCGTAACTGACATTAAGAACACCCAAGAAACTTTAGAAGAAATTGTTCCAGAACGTTTTTCTAAAGCAATTGAGCAGTTGGGAAATGAAAAGATTGAAACGCGGTTTGCCGCAATTTATGCTTTAGAGCGAATTGCCAGAGATTCTCACAAAGACCATTGGACAATTATGGAAATTCTCGCTGCATTTATCCGCGAGAATGCCCCAGTAAATCAGAAATATGAGGACTCACACCACTCATCAAAACTTCCTACAGATATTCAAACAGCCTTGACTGTCATTGGACGACGCGATTCACATAAAGATCCGGTAAATCAGAAACTAGATTTACGCAATACAGACCTCAGTAATGCAGACTTAACTGAAGCAAACCTCTCTAGGGCAATTCTCGCTGGAGCTAACTTGCAATGGGTCAATTTTACCCGAGCAAATCTGTCAGAAGCAGACTTATCAATAACCTATCTTTGTGGATCAATCTTCTATGAAGCCAACCTGCAAAAAGCAATGCTTCCAGAAGCCAATCTCCAAGGCGTAATCCTCAGAAAAGCAAACCTCTCAAAGGCAACCCTTTATGATGCCAACTTAGAAGGGGCAATCCTTTGTGATGCCAAATTAGAAGGAGCAATCCTCTGTGGTGCAAATTTAGAAGGAGCAATCCTTTGTGATGCCAACTTAGAAGGAGTAAACCTTGAGGATAGCAACCTTCAAGATGCAAATCTAATTGGTAGTAATTTGCAAAATGCAAAACTTGCTGGAGCCAACTTAGAAGCTGTGTTACTCAGTACAGCTAACTTGCAAGATGCTAACTTCCAAGAGGCTAACCTCTCTAGAGCAAACTTGAGTGGATGTGAAAACCTTAAATTACAACAGATTGAACAGGCACTTGGCGATCGCACAACAATGCTACCAGAAAATTTGAAAATACCCAAACACTGGAAGTAACAAAGAGCTAAAGTTTCAGTCATTTAAGCCCCTTGTTATAACCCGCGCAGGCGGGTTTTTTATATAGACATTTCATTCTATACATAAACCGCCCAGAACTAAAGTTCTTGGCTAATAGCTAAAGTCCGTTAAAACGGACTAGAACCTTTTCTCAGTCATCTTTAGATGACTTTCACTATAAGAGAGGTGAATTCATTCTGAGGCGGGCTAGATGAGAATGAAATAGCCCTGGGGTGGAGGGTGGGGTACAATGACCGTGGGAATCATAACTAATTACCCGGACTTGATATAACAGTTATGAAATGCCAAGAGGTTTTCAATATAGTTGCGATCGCGCACTGAGGTTATTGCTAGCTAAGGGATTGACCAATTTAAAATACCATTCAAAAAATAAGTTTTAGGAGCAAAATATATCACTAAAAATTATATAAATATTAAATTCAAAGATATTTCTTAGGAATTAGAATTTATTTGGCTTTCCTGACAAAAATATTTTCTCTGACTGAATTTGCCTCTAATTGTTGGCGCTGTTACAAACCACAAACTTGAAAACGTTTACTATACCTGAGTACTTTAAAAAAACTAAAGTAATTCGTCAAAAACATAAATCTTTTAATACTGGAGAGTGATATCAAACCCTTTTGTATTGGAATTATATCAGATTCCGTTAAACACTTATAATATCTGTAGTAGGGTTTGAGGAACTAAACCCTACATTTTATCCTTGTTTATGTTGGGTTTCACTGCCGTACTCCTAGTACAGCACGGCGGAAATAAACATACCATTTCAAATGGCGTAAAAGTTTGGAATACAATTATGCGTGAATGCGTGACTTCCGCCTTGCGGTACTAGGGGTATCTTGCTACAACCCAACCTAAATTGATAGATTTTATTATAAGTAATCACCCGAAATTGATATTACTCCTCTTTCCTCTTTCTCTGCCCCCTCAGCGTCTCTGCGGTTTTTAATCATTCAGATGCTACCGGATTTGATATGACTTGTTGTTATCCTATCGAGCTAAATAGCAGTAGGTTGGTAAATTATCAACAATTACCATTTCTAATGAACTATGAATCGAACGATTAACAAGAAGTATTTAGTTTTTTCTGCGCCACTAGTTAAGAGGTAATCTATGGTGCGAAACTCAAAGCTAGGGTATAGAGCGTTCCCTAAGTCTCTTCTGCGTCTATCCGTTGGTGTAGGTATAATTGCATTTTTATTGATTGGCGGAATAAGTTTTTATATACTAAAAAGCTGGCAAAATTATGCAAATCCAGAGGCACAAGTGCCAGCAACACAATTGCCACAGTTAAAAACGGTAACAGCTTTAGGGCGGATTGAACCACAGGGAAAAGTAATTAAACTCTCTGCTGCGGTGTCTGCGGAAGGAAGTCGGATAGAAAAGTTGTTAGTGAAAGAGGGGGATAGGGTAAAAGCAGGACAGGTAATTGCAATTTTGAACAGCCGCGATCGCTTGCAAGCAGAATTAGAACAGGCACAGGAACAAGTAAAAGTAGCCCAGGCAAACTTAAACCGCATCCAAGCAGGTGCTAAACCCGGTGAAATTGCCGCCCAAAAAGCCGCGATCGCTCGCTTACAAGCAGAACGCCAAGGTGATATTAATGCCCAAGCAGCGACAAATGAGCGATTCCAAGCCGAAGTACGTAACGCCCAAGCAGAAGACGAACGGTATCAGCAGCTATATAAACAGGGGGCAATTTCCGCTTCCCAACGAGATAATAAGCGTTTAAACTTGGAAACCTCTCAAAAAAGCCTGCAAGAAGCACAAGCACAGTTAAATCGGACTCAATCAACTAGCCAGCAAAAGATTAAAGAAGCCACAGCAACACTCGATGAAATCGCCGAAGTGCCCGGAGTGGATATAAAAGCTGCCCAAGCAGAAGTCAATCGTGCCATAGCAGCCATGAATCTGGCAAAAGTAAATTTAAAACAGGCCGAAGTGCGATCGCCTCAAAATGGACAGATATTTGAGATCCATACCCATCCTGGCGAATTAATATCAAATGATGGCATTGCTGATATCGGACAAACCAACCAGATGTATGTCATAGCCGAAGTCTACGAAAGCGATATCGACAAAGTGCGTTCAGGGCAGCAAGCGCGAGTATTTGGTGATTCCCTCTCCATTGAATTCCAGGGAATCGTAGATCGCAAAGGCTTACAAGTGCGGCGGCAGAATGTCATTAACACAGATCCTGCTAACAATATCGATAACAGAGTAGTCGAAGTCCATATCCGACTAGATGAAGCTTCCAGCCAAAAAGCCGCCACCTTAACCAATATGCAAGTTAAGGCAGTAATTGAATTATGAATAGGGGAGTGGGGATTGGGCATTAGTTATCGAAGAGGACTTGGGGATGGGGAAACAATTCCCCAAGTCTCCTTGTCTCCCCATCCCCAAGTCGTGCGGCAACGCCCAAGGGTTTAAGACCCCCACCACTTTTTGGTGGACTTGAATCAGGTGGGGTCTGAATCCCCATCTGATTTCCTCCCCTTGTCCCCTTGTCTCTTTCTTCAATCCAAGGCGAGATAACAACGAAGCGAAGACTTATCAAGATATTAAGTAGGACGGCGTAAATAATTAAAGGTTTGTAGTAAGGACTTCAGCCCTACTTGGAGGGCTAAAGTTCTCACTACAAACTAATTCCAAAATTTTTTACATTAGTTAATATAGTTTGAATTATTCTCACCGACTTACTTAAGGGCAGCATCTCTTATACGTAAGTCCTATTTAGGCAATGCAATCAATATTTAAATAGGCTGGTAATTATCCCTGAAATTTTAACTCCAGTTTAAGCACCAGCCTAGATAAGGCAATTCAATTTATTAATAGTGCGGATGAAAGGACTTGAACCTTCACTCCTTTCGGAACTAGAACCTAAATCTAGCGCGTCTGCCAATTCCGCCACATCCGCATCAGTTTACTATCATACCATAAGAAATTATTTTTGGGAATAGGGAGTGGGGAATGGGAGAGCAGGGGGAGCAGGGGAGGCAGGGGTAGATAAAGAACCAGTATATTGCTGGGGGCAAGGGGGAAAATAAAAAATTACCTCTTTCCTCTTTCCCCTCCGCTCCCTGCTCCTGTGCCTCTTCTCCATGCCCAATTACATAACCGCAACACGAGGCAGACGATGCTTAAACCCACAGAGAATTTCCCAAGAAATAGTGTTTAGTTGTTCTGCCCAATCGTCTGCTGAAATTTTTTCTTTTCCCTGTTCCCCTAGCAAGGTGACTACTTCCCCTTCTTGGATATTGGGTATAGCACTCACATCCAGCATCAACTGATCCATTGTAATTGCCCCGATTTGCGAAACTCGCTGACCGCGAATTAACACCTGCATTTTGTTGGAAAGATTGCGAGGCACACCATCAGCGTAGCCAATTCCTACGACGGCGAGGCAAAGTTCACGCGGGGCAATAAATTTATGCCCGTAACTAACAGCTGTTCCTGCGGCAATTGTTTTAACTTGGGTGACTCTTGCCTTAAGTTGCAAAACCGGCTTGAGATTGATCACATTTTGTAAATGGGTTGCTGGGTAGAGTCCGTAAACTGCTAAACCTACTCGCACAATGTCGTAGTGCAATGCCGGATTTGTCAGTGCAGCAGCTGAGTTTGCCAAGTGCAAGCAGGGCGCTTGGATTCCCATTGCTTTGATTTGAGCGATCGCTTCCTCAAATCGTTTATGCTGTTCTTCCATCGCCGTAGTATCAGGATCATCTGCTGTTGCCAAATGAGAATAAATACTGGCAATAGATAGATGTGGTAAGCGCTGCACTAGTTGCACAAATTCACCAGCTTGCTGCCAATTAGTTCCCAACCTAGACATTCCCGTATCTAATTTGATGTGTACGGGTATGGGAGAATCATAGTTTATGGATTCTAGAGTGTCGGAAAATACTAAAGCTTGTTTAGGGCTACAGAGTGTAGGCTGAAGTTTCCAATGTGCGATCGCGTGAATCTGCTCTGGTGTATGAGTTGCTCCTAAAATCAAAATGGGCGCTTGAATCCCCCCTTCTCGCAATTGAATCGCTTCTGGAATTGTAGCGACTCCCAGCCAACTAGCTCCCGATTCGATTGCAGTTTGGGCGACTGTTATCGCTCCATGTCCATAAGCATCAGCTTTTACTACTGCCATCAACTCAGTATGCGGCGATAAAAACTGTACCAATTGCTTTACATTGTACGACAACGCCCCTAAGTCAATTTCTACCCAGGCTCGTTGCGAAAACCACTCATAGGTGTCGCACTGCTGATTAGTAACTACACCAGGGATTTGTTTGTGACTTAACATTTGTACTGACTCCTATCCCACCACGGCTAAACTTTTAAGTTATCCATACACGCTTACTAAAGCGAGATCAGATTAAATAGGAAGTGTAACCTTCATATTGGAATTGCTACAAGATGTTGCGGTATTAAAGTAAAAGTTAAGAATTATGAGTGGGAGCAAAGCCTGAGACGTTCCTCACTTCTCAACTTCTAACTCATAACTTAATTGCCGAATTATCCTGAAAGTATAATTTATTCTCATCTCCCTAGTAGGATGTATTTGTGTTAACATTTATGTAAAGCTAATACCCTGAGCGCAGATAAATGGGGAAGGTTTTAGTCTTAAACGCCTCTTACGAACCTCTCAATATAACGAGTTGGCGTCGTGCTGTGGTTCTGTTAATCAAAGGCAAAGCAGAACATGTGGAACACAACGGCAAATTCCTGTACTCGGATTTTCCGTTGCCGACCGTGATCCGGTTGCGTCATTACGTGCGTGTTCCTTATAAAGAAATTCCTCTGACTCGCCGAAATATATTGCACCGTGATGGTCATGCGTGTCAATACTGTGGTTATACAGGGGATGAGTTGACCCTAGACCATGTAATACCGCGATCGCGCGGCGGGGGCGATAGCTGGGAGAACATTGTGACTGCTTGTGTGCGTTGCAATGTCAAAAAAGGCAGTCGAACTCCCAATGAAGCTCACATGCCTTTACGTCATCCTCCTCGCCAACCTTATAGCAGCCTCTATTTCGAGGTCAGTAAACATCTTAAGAGTGGACTGCATACAGAGTGGCAAAAGTATGTTATAGGTCTTTGAGCAAATAAGCAGAGGAGCAAAAGAGAAAGAAGAAATACCTTTTTGCTTTGGGAGAGTGCCAATAAATTTAGTTATCGATTGTTAAAAAATTGGTGGCTATATTTGCTCGCAACGAATGCGATCGCGTCTCCCAAACAGGTGCAATGACTCAACGCTCAAGCCTCTACATTTATGTATGGGGCTTGCTCCCTAGCTTATGTCTTCTTGCACTAGTACAACACGGCGGAAATAAACCTACTATTTCATTACAGCCAGAAAGCCCAAAAATATAGGTTTTTGACGTTTTAACTTTTGACTTCCGCCTTGCGCTACTAGACTTCGCTCTAAATTATCAGAATTTTTAAAGGGGATAAAAAACACGCATTGTTCAATACTCACAAGAATGAGAGTATTGAGCATAAGACTATTTCAAATATCAAGGAGTAAAACTAAAGTCTAAGATATAAATTATACCCTAAGTCAGATTAAAATCCCACTCATTGAATTTAGAAAGACAAAAAAAGCTCGTCAAACAGATTTATGCTGTCAGATAAAGCCCTATATAAGCTGTTGCGCCTTTAATTTGCACTAATATTTTTTCAAAATGCTTGTGGGGTGGGCATCTTGCCCGCCCTGATTGTGCAAGTTGTATACATAACAGCTTACTAAACTTTTTTGTTTCCAGCACCTATAGGTCTAAGAGTGGAATTTACTTCATTATGGGCCATTGTTAAGCGCTGCTGTGACTGACAAAAATATACTCAGATGTATAGTGCAATGTCCTGATATTTTTGCGAAGATCAAAATAATGCGGCTGAATTCAGTGAATTGCTGATTATAGTATTTCTGAATTAAAGGAGCCTCACACTTTAAAAAAGTTCCCTATGTACTTGAATTCTCCCGTTACTCAGTTTGAGAGTTTGTCATCGACCACAGAGCCAAACCCAGAGGAACCTGAAATAGAAAAAGCGCCAGTGGAAGTTTCGTTTAAAACTCCGTCATTACCGCCATCGGTAAGCGATGGAGCTATATATCTTAATAACCGTGGTAATTCCCTGGCACAACAAAAGTCAGAAGAACTGCAAAGAACCCTTCTGGCACACCGTCATGATCGCCAACTGGTAATTCTGCAAGATTTTCCTGATCCTGATGCCCTTTCCTGTGCTTGGGCTTATCAGTTAATTGCCCAGCAATATGATATCAAATGTGAAATCATTTATGCTGGCGCATTGAGCCATCAAGAAAATATTGCCTTGGTAAGGTTAACTAATTTACCTATCCAACGCTGGACGCCGCAAACCTTGAAAACTAAGGATTTGTCATGTTATCAAGGTTTTGTATTAATTGATAACCAGGGAACCACTTCACAGCTACTGTCAGCAGTGCAGCAGGCTAGAATTCCTCTAGTAGTCCTCATTGACCATCACAGTATCCAAGGCGATCTGCAATCAGAGTTTGAGGATATCCGTCCTTATGTTAGAGCGACGGCAACAATTTTTACGCAGTATCTCCAAACGGGGTTATTGGCATTAGATAGCAGCATAAATCAACACGTTAAATGTGCAACTGCCTTGATGCACGGCTTGCGATCGGATACAAATCGGTTAATGCAAGCACAAGAAGAAGATTTTATGGCAGCTGCCTATTTAAGCCGATTTTATGATGCTCAACTGCTAAACGCCATTTTACAGGCGAACCGTTCCAAGCGGGTAATGGATGTGATCGAGCGATCGCTAAAAAATCG
>NZ_DASQZC010000603.1:0-11968 GCF_035638895.1 Nostoc sp.
CTTTGCCACTCAGATTGTAATAGTTGCCCTGTTAAATATGAATAGGTCGTATCTAAAGCAATACCGATCGCTACAGATTCACCATGACGTAGGCTGTAATTAGTTAAATGCTCTAGTTTGTGAGCAGCCCAGTGTCCAAAATCCAGAGGACGCGATGAACCCATTTCAAAAGGATCGCCGCTACCAGCAATATGCTCTAAGTGCAACTGAGAACAACGATAGATCAGCCTTTCCATTATGGCCATATCTCGATTAGCCAATTTCTCGGCATTAGACGTAATAAAATCGAAGAAATCTGCATCTTTAATCAGCGCTACTTTCACTGCTTCTGCAATACCCGATCGCCAATCTCGATCATCAAGGCTAGTAAGAAAATCAAAGTCATTCAAGACAGCATAAGGTGGCATGAATGTACCCAAAAAGTTTTTCTTGCCAAAGGCATTAATTCCGTTCTTTACCCCTACACCCGAATCGTTTTGTCCTAATACTGTTGTCGGTACTCGTAGCAGCCGAATTCCTCGGTGAGCTGTTGTTGCTGCGTATCCTGCCATGTCTAGGACGGCTCCACCTCCAATTGCTAAGATGTAGGAGTGACGGCACAATCCAGCTGCATTTATCTGCTGATGAATTTGTTCTATAAATCTAGAATCGTTCTTGACTGCTTCTCCACCCGGAACTACTATCGGCTCACCAGTCAGTATTAGTACATCTTGATAATACTGAGCGTAAGCTGATAATTTTTTTAGCAACCCATCCTGATACTGTAAAAATCCTGCATCTACCACTGCTAGCACTTGTTTTGGGGCTGTTTCGCCATCTGCGGCGATCGCTTGTGCGAGTAAAGGATTATCTAACTGAAACAGACCTCTAGTAAAGTGAACATCATAATTGAAGGTGACGCGAACACATTGGTTAATTGGTTGAAGATTAAGAACGGTTTTTTGTTGGATAGCCATTGGAATATTATTACTTATTAAGTAAGTGTAAATATATGTAATACTGCAATTGAAATGATAGCAAATTAGAAAAAATGTTATTTTAAAGCTAAACTTTAAAATAACATAGTATTAAAATCGAGCTAAAAAACATATCATGTTTTTCAAGTTTCTTTACTTTAATTTAAAAACTTTAAAGTTACATCTATTAATAAGTTTATGGATTGTCTAAACTTCATATTTAAGATTGCCTATAGATATCATTATTACATTAAATTCTAATTTTATTCCGTAAGATAATTTGATCCCTTATCTAATTGAAATAGGATCTTTACAGTATCTTATTGAAAGTCAGGAGATTTTTATAGATTCAGTGAAGTTATAATCTCAGTAGTATATTATCTAGCTGCTTGAATCACAAAGTATCAAGTTTAGTGCTAGATTTTATACTTGGTTGCCATAAAAAAGTTGGGCAACTTTTCCTAAAATTCATCATGAGTAAAGTAAACGAGTTACTGCATCACTGGCTGTTAAAGTCTGTTTCAGAGAAAGCTTTTGCTTGGCTGGAACAGAAGCAAGCACAAATTGCTAGCGGCGCTGCTGAGAGAGTGTTTTTTACGGCTTTTAGTGCTGTGCCGCGTTATCTAGGTAAAGAGGATTTGCAGCTAACATTCCAGGACTTGGAAGCAGCCCAGGATGTGATTCCCGGTTGGTATCCTAGTCATTGGAGTGTAGATCAAGCAGGTCGCACACTCTTACTTCTAGCTTTGCCCCATGATGATGCTGAGGTCTATGTGCGATCGCTTGATAAATTCTTCTCCACTGCCGATATGGGGGAGTTAGTTGTCCTTTATCAAAGTTTGCCGCTTTTACCACATCCACAGTTACATCGCCATCGTGCTGCTGAGGGAATTCGCAGCAATATGAGTAATGTATTCCAAGCGATCGCACTACGAAACCCTTATCCAGCAGATTATTTAGATAATGCTGCTTGGAATCAGATGGTACTGAAGGCTGTGTTTGTCAGCAGTCCGTTGCATCTAATTTGGGGACTAGATCGGCGTGCTAATCCAGAATTAGCGAGGATGTTGGCAGGCTATGCCCATGAACGTTGGGCAGCTAAACGCTCAGTTACGCCAGAACTTTGGCGACCTGTAGGACGGTTTGCAGATAGTGCAATCATCACAGATTTGGAAAAAGTACTAGCTAATGGGGATATACACGAGCAAGAAGCAGCAGCGTTAGCTTGTGCTGAGTCTGCTTTACCCCAAGCACAAGCATTACTTTCTCGCTACCCAAATTTACAGTCATCCATTCAAAAAGGTAATCTGACTTGGAGCAGTTTTAGCCGCGATGCGTGCGGCGAGCTACGCTAACGCCTGTCAGTTTGCAAATGAAATTATCCATCATTCAGCAACAGCAAGCTATTCCACATTGAAACCGGATACAGTCAGCAGCTAGGATACTTCCTGATGCCGGGTTTTTCATTTTAAATTTTGAATTTGAATTTTGAATTACTTATGATGTTCATCGATCCTCACATTCACATGTGTTCGCGCACTACTTACGATTACTTAGTAATGCGGGAATATGGCATTGTCGCCGTTATTGAACCAGCTTTTTGGTTAGGACAACCGCGAACGAACGCTGGTACATTCAAAGACTATTTCAGCAGTCTTGTAGGCTGGGAACGGTTTCGTGCTAGTCAATTTGGTATCCAACATTACTGCACAATCGGCCTCAATCCGAAAGAAGCTAACAATGAGGCACTAGCAGCAGAAGTTATAGAACTGCTACCACTTTATGCCTGTAAAGAGGGAGTTGTTGCCATTGGTGAAATTGGCTACGACGACATGACAGAAGCAGAAGATAAGTACTTTTGTCAACAGTTAGCATTAGCCAAAGAACTCGATATGTTGGTGCTAATTCATACGCCTCATCGTAATAAAAAGGCGGGTGCTAGTCGGAGTATGGATCGCTGTATTGAATATGGCTTAGATCCTTCACAAGTAATTATTGACCACAACAACGAGGAAACCGTTGAGGAAGTATTAGGACGGGGTTTTTGGGCAGCTTTTACAATTTATCCACAGACGAAGATGGGTAACGCCAGGATGGTTGAAGTTGTCCGTAAGTATGGACGCGATCGCATCATTGTAGATAGTAGTGCTGATTGGGGTATTAGCGATCCTTTGGCAGTCCCAAAAACGGCTCAGTTGATGTTAGACAGGGGTATTCCTGAAGAACATGTACAAGCAGTTTGTTATGAAAATGCCCTAGCTGCTTACAGTCAAACTGGGCAGATGAAAGCATCAGACTGGCTCAATCCCGAATCTGTTGATCAACGTCAATTGTTCAATGGCAATTCTGTGTTGCGGGGACAAGAACCAGGAATCAAATCAGTTTCAGATTATGTGTTGATTGAGTAAAAAATTGGGAGTGGGGAGTGGGGATGAGGAATTGCAGAAATATTTGATTCATCTGTAATATGCGGTTTATTTTGAGAAATTATTAGGCACGGAGGCAGATAAGTGAATGTTGCAAGCTTGAATTTTCAAAGCTGGCGGGGTTATCTAGAATTGATGCGTCCTGCTAATATTGTTACTGCTTGGGCGGATATTCTTGTTGGTTTTGGTGCTTCTGGTGGGATTATTTTTGCTCAATTAATCAATGGAGAAGCAAGTTTTGCCATACTAATTCCATTGGCTTGTTTGTTATTGGCTACAACTGGTTTATACGGCGGTGGTGTAGTTTTTAATGATGTTTTTGATGCTGAATTAGATGCAAAAGAGCGACCAAATAGAGCAATTCCCAGTGGTCGCGTATCTCGTGAAAATGCTACTTTATTGGGGAGTATACTATTTGCGATCGGGATTCTAGCTGCTTTTCAAGTATCGTTGGTGAGTGGTGCGATCGCTATATTTATCACTCTTTCATGTTTACTGTATAACTCACTCGCCAAACATCATCCTTTTTTTGGCCCTTTAAATATGGGTTTATGTCGTGGTAGTAACTTATTATTAGGCGTAAGTGCTGTACCAGCAATGATAGGAGAACGTTGGTATTTAGCGCTGATTCCTGTTATTTACATTGCTGCTATCACCGCAATTAGTCAGGGTGAAGTTCACGGAGGTAAGAAGATTACGGGAGTACTAGCATTACTGCTGATTGCAATAGTTTTAACGGCAGTTTTAGCTTTAGGACTATTGGGAGAGTATGCAGCGATCGCAGCACTACCATTTGCTGTTTTATTAGCTATCCGAGTCTTGCCTAATTTTATCAAAGCTGCGCGTGAACCAGTCGCCGAAAATATCCGAAGTGCCGTAAAAATAGGCGTATTATCTCTAATAGTTTTAGATGCAGCTATTGCATCTGGTTTTGCTGGTTTGTATTACGGCTTATTCGTTCTAATTTTGCTGCCATTTTCGATGAAGTTAGCAAAAGTATTTGCCGTTACTTAAATTTGAATGTATACACTCAGTAATACCATGAATTGATTGTATGGGCGCACATCTATGCGCCCATCTAACTGAATATGTGGCAGGTATTTTGTAAAATAGTATAAGCCAAAAAAATTACATATACAAGGGATAAAGCTATAAAATGAAAATTACAAAAAACAATAATCACTTAACTTATTGCAGCAATATTCACCCTGGTGAAAGTTGGCTAGAGGTTTTTAGCAATTTAGAAAAATATGTTCTCAATCTAAAATCACGTTTATCACCAACAGCATCTTTTGGTATTGGTTTAAGATTAGCAGATGCAGCTGCAAAAGAACTGTTACAAAATAATAACTTGGCTCAATTTAAAGCGTGGCTTAGTCAAGAAGATTTATACGTTTTCACTTTAAATGGATTCCCTTATGGCGGATTCCATCGACAGGTAGTAAAAGACCAAGTTTATGCACCAGATTGGTCTACACAAGAACGGGTCGATTATACATTAAATTTGGTACAAATTTTAGCTACTCTATTAACAGAAGGACTTGATGGTGGAATTTCTACGCTGCCATTATCTTATAAGCCTTGGTGGCAAAAAGACCAAGCAATCGAGACAGTTCTGAAAAAAAGTTGTTTAAATATAGCATCAGTTGTTGTAGAAATGATTCGCATCTGCGAAGAAACAGGAAAGGTACTCCATATTGATTTAGAACCTGAGCCTGATGGATTAATTGAAAATACCTCAGAAATAATTGATTTCTATCAAAATTGGCTATTACCAATTGGCGGTAATTACTTATCAGAAAAATTAAATATTGAACCGAGTTTAGCAAAAAGTAAATTGCTAGAACATGTTCGGGTTTGCTATGACACCTGCCATTTTTCAGTTGAATATGAGGAGCCACAATCTGTATTTGTACGTTTACAATCGGCAGGAATTAAAATTGGCAAGATTCAAATCAGCGCCGCAATTAAAGTAAAAATACCTGCTGATGTTGAAAAACGTAGTTTGATAGTTGAACGCTTACGTCCTTTTGCTGAATCTACTTATCTTCACCAAGTAATAGAACGTCGCAGTGATGGTACACTCCATCACTATCCTGATTTAATAACTGCATTACCGCATTTAGAAGAATCTCTAGCCGAAGAATGGCGTACTCACTTTCATGTCCCAATTTTTATTCATGATTATCAAATTTTGCAGTCTACCCAAGATGATATTGCTACTGTTTTACATTTAATTCAAACAAATAATGCTTGCTCCCATTTAGAAATTGAAACTTACACTTGGGATGTATTACCAGCAGAAATGAAGATAGATTTGCTGACTTCTATTCAGCGAGAATATGAGTGGGTATTAAAATTAATTCGTAATTCGTAATGACGCTCCTACGGACACTCGTTCCGACGCTCGATAACTCGCTAACGCTGCGCTAACGTAATTTGTAAGAGAGGATTAAATTTATGCAGAAAACTGTTGTTATAAATGTCGTGGGATTAACGCCCAGTTTACTAGGAGAAAACACACCGTTCTTATCTTCTTGGGCGGCGATTGGCCAAGTAGTCCCGATCGCAACAGTTTTACCTGCTGTAACTTGTTCTGTTCAGGCTACTTATTTAACAGGAAAATTGCCTGATGAACATGGAATTGTCGCTAATGGTTGGTACTTCCGCGATGAATGTGAAGTGAAGTTTTGGCGGCAGTCTAATAAACTAGTGCAAGCTCCCAAAGTTTGGGAAATAGCTAAATCAATTGATCCGAATTTCACTTGTGCCAATCTTTTTTGGTGGTACAACATGTATTCTTCAGTAGATTATGCCATTACACCGCGCCCGATGTATCCCGCAGATGGCAGAAAATTACCTGATATTTATACTCATCCTAGTGATGTGCGATCGCAAATTCAATCTGATTTAGGAAACTTCCCTTTATTCGATTTTTGGGGGCCAAAAACTACCATTAGTTCTAGTCAATGGATTGCCAATTCAGCAAAATGGATTGAGGAACGTTATAGCCCTACATTATCAGTAGTTTATCTGCCACATTTAGATTACTGTCTGCAAAAATTTGGTCATGATGAAAAACACATCCAAGCTGATTTGCGAGAAATTGATGCTGTTTGTGGCGATTTAATTGAATATTATCAAGCACGCAACACTCAGGTAATTATTCTTTCTGAGTATGGCATTACCCCAGTCTCCAAAGCTGTAGATATCAACCGTGTACTACGGGAAAACGGTTTAGTTGCTGTGCGGGAAGAATTAGGGCGAGAACTGCTCGATTTTGGAGCTAGCATTGCCTTTGCTGTTGCAGATCATCAAATTGCTCATGTTTATGTAAATGATCCGGCATATATCCCAAAAGTGCGATCGCTTTTAGAAGCGACTGAAGGCGTAGCAAAGGTATTAGATGAAGAGGGTAAGCAAACCTACCATCTCAATCATCCTAGATCGGGTGAGTTGGTGGCGATCGCCGCGTCTGACGCTTGGTTTACCTATTATTATTGGCTCGATGATAATAAAGCGCCTGATTTTGCTAGAACTGTAGATATCCACCGCAAACCTGGTTACGATCCTGTAGAACTTTTCCTTGATCCGCAAATTAAATTTCCTCAAGGAAAAATTGCTCTCAAACTACTTAAGAAACAACTAGGTTTTCGCTACTTAATGGATGTGATTCCTCTGGATGCTTCCCTTGTACGCGGTTCTCACGGTCACATTAGCACTTCTGTTGATGAAGGGCCTCTATTTATCACCCATCAAACTCACCTAGTTGATGAAAATCGCATTCAGGCGACAGATGTTTGCTCGTTGATTCTCAAACATTTGAGTAGGGAGTAGGGAGTGGGGAGTGGGGTTTCGTTTTTCAACCCAACCTATTTTGAATCTTACTCCCCTTCCCTACAAGGGAAGGGGCTGGGGGTTAGGTGTGTATTGGACTCAACTGAGAAGTTTCTAGCTAGAGGCTAGAAATGCTTCTTATGGTGGTGCCGCGAGTAAGAAGGCGGCAGCCCCCTAGTAGGCATTCCTAGTTAGAGCAGGGGAACGAAGATAATCCCTAAAAGCTCTTTGTAGGCTAGCTTTCACTTTAAGTTGACACCAATGCACATATATGAATCGCTACAGATTTCAAAAATACAAAACAATTTTGTAGTAATTCATAGCCATATCGAGTATGCTTTATATATGAACTCGTTATGACTATGAATTACTCAGATATATTAGTGGGCAAGCGCCTATCTGCTGCCAAAGTAAAACTTAGGCAATCTCAATAACTTAACGGAGAACTTCTTTATCCATGACTGAACCCCAAAACTTAACAACTGCTGACGGTATTCCTGTTGCCGATAACCAGAACTCACTTACAGCTGGATCGCGTGGCCCTGTATTAATGCAGGATTTCCACCTCCTAGAAAAGCTGGCTCATTTCAACAGAGAACGTATTCCTGAGCGCGTTGTCCATGCCAAAGGTGCGGCTGCTCATGGTACTTTTACCGTTACCAATGACATCACCCGCTACAGTAAAGCTAAACTTTTTTCTGAAATTGGCAAGAAAACAGAAGTCCTCCTGCGTTTTTCTACAGTCGGTGGAGAAAAGGGTTCAGCAGATGCCGAGCGTGACCCTAGAGGCTTTGCCATCAAGTTTTATACTGAAGAGGGCAACTGGGATATTGTAGGCAACAATACGCCTATTTTCTTTATCCGCGACCCCCTCAAGTTTCCTGATTTTATCCATACCCAAAAGCGCAATCCTCAAACCAATTGCAAAGACCAGAATGCAAAGTGGGATTTTTGGTCACTCAGTCCTGAATCGCTTCACCAGGTGACGATCCTGTTTTCAGACAGAGGAATTCCGAAAACTTATCGAAACATGGATGGCTTCGGTAGTCACACCTTTAGTTTGATTAATGCTCAGGGTGAACGCGTTTGGTGTAAATTTCACTTTAAGACTCTGCAAGGACATCAAACCTTGACGGAGGAAGAATCGGCCAAAATCAAAGGCGAAGATCCGGATCATGCGACTCACGATTTGTTTGAAGCGATCGCTAAAAAAGACTATCCTAAGTGGCGGATGTGTATTCAGGTGATGACCCAGGAGCAAGCAGCCAAACATCCAGATAATCCCTTTGACTTGACGAAAGTTTGGAAGCAAGGGGAATATCCTTTAATCGAAGTCGGGATATTAGAGCTAAATCGTAACCCTGAGAATTATTTTGCCGAAGTAGAGCAAGCCGCTTTTAGCCCTAGTGCAGTGGTTCCTGGCGTTAGTTTCTCTCCAGACAAAATGCTGCAAGCTCGAATTTTTTCTTACCCAGATGCTCAACGGTATCGCTTGGGTGGTAACTATCAGCAACTACCTGTTAATCAGCCCAAATGTCCAGTGATGCATTATCAGCGAGATGGCTTTATGGCATCGGGGAACAACGGCGGTAGCGTTCCTAACTATGAACCCAATAGTGCTGAGGGTACGCCCAAAGAAAATCCAGCTTATGCAGAGCCACCTACCCATTTGGGCGATGTCACTGTTGATCGTTATAGTCATCGTGAAGGAAACGACGATTATACCCAAGCAGGTAATCTGTATCGGTTACTAACTCCTGAGCAGCAGGAGCGTCTTGCTAAAAATATTGTCGGTAGTCTCTCTCAAGCAAGGCAAGACATCCAAATGCGTCAACTTTGCCACTTCTTCCGAGCAGATATTTCTTATGGTCGTCGTGTAGCTGAGGGGTTAGGTATTTCAATTGATCCTTCATTACTTCCAGGTATTGCTCAAGCTGTAAGTATCTAGCAGTTTGAGACTAGAAATTTATTTTGATCTAGTTTTGTAGGGTGCGTTACGCTATTACTAACGTACTAAAAACTCGATAGTGAATTACATACTTAAGGTAGATTTAAATCCCCGACTTCTTGAAGAAGTCGGGGATTTGAGCATGAAAACAGACTCATTATAGGTATTTTGTAAAATCGGATAACGCCTATTCTTTAGCGAAGAAGAAAATTGTGGTGTCAACCAAACCGGGGTGGAGTGACCCCTGTATTGCAGGGAAGTCAAAACTGCTATTACACAAAGACTTTTAAGGCTGACAATTTTGCCGCAAGTATTCCAGATTCATAATGTCAAATTGCTCAGACTAGCTGCCACATCTACACATTCACCGCCGAAATCTTTCTTAAAGGATATAGCATTTTTCACCCTACCGTAAGGCTTGATTGGAGGCTCTTTGACGTTAGTAAAATCTTCCCAGGCTCAAGATCATTTCACCCCAGATGTGTTTCTTTAGAGCGATTAAGTCGTATTCCATGCTTGCTAGATTAGGTATGAAAGGTAACTAATAGCCATCTGGTTTTAATCAAGGAGATTGTTGATATGGTTGAGAATAAGCAAGCTTTAGATAAACAGGTTGAAAATGCTAACCGCATAACAACAGGTCAATCTTATAGTGCTTCAACTGGCACAAACATAGATGCTGGATTACCTGAAACCGAGTATGCTAACCGCACAACAACGGGTCAATCTTATGCTGATTCAACTGGTACGAACATAGGTACTACAAGACCTGTATCTGCTGCTCCTACGATTACGCCTGAATCCGATGCTCGTCCAGCAAACAAAGGTAGCAATGCTGCATTAAATAGAGCACTGGTAGGGGGACTCATTGGTGTTACGTTAGGCTCATTAGCTGGCGCTTTTGCTGGCAAAAGAATAGGTCAAGGCTTTAAGCACACTGTAAAAGGTATAGGAGACGCGTCAAAGACTATTGGCGATGGTCTTGGTCAAACCGCAAAAGGTCTAGGGGACGCAGCAAAGAGTGTCGCTGAGGGTACTATCCAAGCTGTTGTAGGCGGTACAATCGACACAGTAGAGGGCGTTAGTGACCTAGCCAAGCAAACCACTATAGGAACACTGGACGCTGTACAGAACACAGCACAAGGTGTGAATCAAGCGGTACATGTTGCTGTGGACACAGTAAAAGATACAGCACAAAATGTCGCTGAGGGAATCAAGCAAACCACAGTAGGAACACTAGACGTAGTACAGAGTGCAGCAGAGGGTCTTAATGAAGCTGTACAAGGCGCTGCGGACAAGGCAAAGGATACAGCAGAAAATGTCGCTGACGTAGCCAAGGAAACCACAGTAGGAACACTAGACGCAGTACAGAGTACATCAGAGGGTCTTAATGAAGCTGTACAAAGTGCTGCGGACAAGGCAAAGGATACAGCAGAAAATTCTAAAGCATCTGAAAATCAGAGCCATCCACACAAGCGGAGATAGTTGCAACTAATAGGGTAGTTCTTAAAGACTAAGGATAAGTAATAGTTTCTTTTTTAAAGTATATATACTTATTGATTTTTGAGGACTACCTTCAAACATAGAAAGTTCATGAGTTATTAGTTACCAAACAACTTACGTTTTTTCAAATTAGACTCTGACAGACTAAGGAAAAATTTTCAGATATTGCTTTCCTGTCCTAGCACAAAATACAAAACAGAAGATTATTATGAATGAGAATCAGCAGTTTTCAGAGCAGTCTGAAGAAAATATTGATCTGCCTACAGATCAAACCAATAATTATACAGCAGGTAGTAGCTCAAAGAATGATTTAGCTAAAGTAGCACTTGGAGCGCTGATTGGTGCTACCGTGGGCGCGATAGCTACGGCTTTAACTATTAAAGGTACAACTGAAAAAGTTGACAAAGCTGTAAAAAGTGTAGGAAATGCGGTAAAAGGTGCAGCTGGGAGTTTTAATCAAAATGTAAAAAATGTCGGAAATGCAATAAAGACTGTAGCTGACAGTGTTAACGAAACTGTAAAAGATGTAGGAGATGCTGTTAAAGATACAGCTTTAGATGTTAACAGTATTGCAATAGATACAGTGGGTGCTGTTAAAGGTACAGCTATAGGCATTAACGATACTGTAAACAATACAGTGAATATTGTTAAGGGTGCAGCTGAGGGTGTTAAAGACACTGTAAAAGGTACAGTGGACGTAGCTACAAATGCAGTTGAGGATGAGACTCCATCTGCTAGTCAAAGCGCTAATACACCTAATAACCAGACAACTTACATTTTGGTTCCACTAGACAAAAACCAATAGTAGGCATCTATCTGCCTTTATCATCAGCACTAAATTGCTCTTATATAAAAGTGATACTAGTGGTCAATTGTAAGCTCATTAATGGAGTTCAGAGACTCGTTAACGGAGATAAAATACTTGTTGACGGAGTTCAGAGGCTCGTTAAGTAAATAAACAAAAATATTTACAGTCATTGCGATCGCACCCTTCCCAAAGCATATCCTAGAGAAGTAGTTCTAGGCATTGCGATCGCATTATTTTGCTTCAGTGCATTGGCAATGACATTGTGTAATTAATTATCTTGCCTACTTATTAGACTGGGATTTGAATCCCAGGCGGGTAATGCAGTCGATGCAGATTACCTAAATTACTGAAACCAACGCCAGACAAAAGCAACCATTCTCCTGAATCAAGGCTGACGATTCCGCCGCAAGTCTTCCAGATTTTCACAAATGGTTATTGTATTGGGATGATTTGCCCCCAACTGTTTTTCAGCGATGGCCAAAGCTTCGAT
>NZ_DASQZC010000604.1:0-4351 GCF_035638895.1 Nostoc sp.
GCTTTATACCAAAGAACGGCGGTGCGAATTTCCTCAATGGGGAAATCAGTATTTTGCTGGAGCCAAGGTATAGTCTGCTGGAGTGTGATGCCAGAGTCTACCAAATCATCTACTAAGAGAATGCGGGAACCTAACTTTTCGGCAGTCATCGTTAAGTGGCGAGAGAAAATTAAATTATTTCTTTCTTGCTTACCAGTGCCACTGTAAGATGAGGTTGCTAAAATTGCCAGTGGTTGTTGGTATATGCGGGAAAGAATATCTCCAACTCGTAGTCCTCCTCTGGCAAGACAGATAATCTGGTTAAATTCCCAACCGGATTCATAAATCTGAATAGCCAGTTGTTCAATTTTTTGGTGATAATCTGACCAAGAAACATAAAGGTCTGGCATAAGTCTAACGGGAGTGGTAGATAGCTAATATTGAAGGCGATTGCAGACTTTTTATTTTAGTATGAGTGCAAAGTTTTATGAATCATCCTACTACTGATGGCGATGCCCAACGAAATCCTCTTACTGAAAAACTCGACTTAAAAACCAAGCTGGCTTACGGTGCAGGGGATTTAGGGCCAGCAATTACTGCAAATATCTCTGTCTTTTATCTGCTGATTTTCTTTACCAATGTCGCTGGTATCCCTGCGGGTTTAGCTGGCACTATTTTGATGATTGGCAAAATCTGGGATGGGGTAAATGATCCGCTTGTCGGGTTCCTGACTGATAAAACGAAATCTCGCCGTTGGGGTCGTCGTCTTCCTTGGATGTTTTATGGAGCAATACCCTTTGGAATTTTATTCTTCTTGCAGTGGATTGTACCGCAATTTAGTGCAAATCAGAGTGAGAATATTTGGCCGCTGTTCTGGTATTACGTAGCGATTGGGATTCTATCTCAGTCCTTTTACACGGTTGTGAATTTGCCTTATACGGCGATGACTCCAGAACTAACTCAAGATTATGACGAACGCACCAGCCTTAACAGCTATCGCTTTACATTTTCCATTGGTGGCAGCATTCTGTCATTAATTTTAGCGCTAATTATTTTTATCAAAATTGCCGATCGCCAACAAGCATATCTCGTTTTAGCAGCAGTTTGTACTGTAATTTCGATTTTAGGATTATATTGGTGCGTTTTTGGAGTCCGCGATCGCATCTTGGCTTTTGAGGCTAAACGCATCCTAGCCGAGGAACCTGCATCTCTCCCCTTCCCCGAACAGCTAAAAATTGTCTTTAGCAACCGACCTTTTTTATTTGTTATTGGTATATATCTTTTTTCTTGGCTAGGTGTGCAGATTACAGCCAGCATTATTCCCTTTTTTGTAGTCAATTGTATGGCTCTTAAAGAATCAGATGTGCCCACAGTGCTGATTGCAGTCCAAGCAACTGCCCTGCTGATGCTATTTGTCTGGGGTGAGTTGAGTAAAAAAGTCGGGAAAAAAGTTGTTTATTTTCTGGGAATGAGTTTGTGGATAATAGCCGCCGCCGGACTATTTTTCTTACAGCCTGGTCAAATAGTTTTGATGTATGTGATGGCTGTCATGGCTGGTATTGGTGTCTCCACAGCTTATCTAATTCCCTGGTCGATGATTCCAGATGTGATTGAATTGGATGAACTGCAAACTGGACAACGCAGAGAAGGCATTTTTTATGGCTTTATGGTTTTGCTACAAAAATTTGGTTTAGCTTTCGGGCTGTTTTTGGTGGGAAATGCTTTGCAAATATCCGGTTTCAAAGAATCTGTAGCCGGAAGTCCATTACCTATCCAACCTGAATCTGCACTGTTTGCGATTCGTATTGCTGTTGGGCCTATACCTACAGTTTGTTTGCTTTGTGGCTTAGTTTTAACGTATTTTTACCCAATTACCCGCGAGATGCACGCAGAGATCATGCTAAAACTCAAAGAACGGCAAGAGAAGAGGGGGAGTTAAGGGAGTGGGGCAGGGGAGGCAGGGGGGCAGGGGGACAAGGTGAATTTTTATGCTTGTTCACGAGTATCAAAGACTCATTAATGGGGATCAAAGGCTCTACCAGATGAATGCCCAACGCCCAATGAGTAATCCCTTGTATTTGCGATCGCAAACTGACTTAACCTAAGTATATGCCTTTGACAGAGGTAAATTCAAACGCTCTGTTCTATACTTAACTAAAGAAAAAGTATCAGAGACAACTGAACTCACTCTTACCTACATTTGCATTGCCTTGTAAATTGGTTGGTCGCTGATTGTTACAAACCACGCAGGTTACAAGTTTGATTACAAATCCTCTTAAATAAACCATCAAAAGTTTTCTGTCTCCGCTTAAATAAAACACCTTTGCCTCATTTCCACTTTTGGAAATGAGGCAAATTTCTATGTAGTTATACACCCCACGGGTAATTTTATCGCCGGGGAGGTGGATAAAGTGTTAGTGAGTTCTGTAATGTATTGTGCCTATCTTAGTATTATTTATTACAAATTGAGTTACATTTGCGAACTTGCGCTTTCAATTTAATGTAAGGCGAATTTTTTGCAACCTTTGAGAAACGCTCTACTTTCAAGATAACTAGCTTTTCTCCTTTTTTAAGTTTAACGATTGTTTTTCCAGATAAAGATTTTTCCTTCATTAGATTAACTTCATATTTAACAGTTACGATTGTTCCTGGTGATGGAATTACAGGAGGGTTAATACGAGGTAATTCTTTACGATTTGATGGTTGAAGAACTAGTTTTTTTCCGACAAATAAGCTATCTGAGGTCTTATTAACCATACCTATCCATATCCAGCCAGTAGGATTAACTAATTTTCTTGAGTTTACAGTTGGTTTAGGTACTAATAAAGGAATCTCTAATATATTAAGCTTTTGATAAATGAAGCTTATAAATGTACCACCTACTACAAAGAAAATAACTAGTCTCACAGGGATGTTGCTGACTCTATTCCGGCGACGAGGCCTGGATGGTCTAAACAAGTAAGAAAAAATTACCGTTCCCACAGATATAAAAGCTTTTAGGACACACTTTGCAACATCTATTACGATTGCCCGAAGCAAACGCAGAACTTTTTTAATAAGGAATGTAGAATCAGTAAGTTCCTCGGCTACTTCTCGAATACCTGTAGCAATATTTGCAAAAGCTTTATCATAGGGTTTCCATTCAGTTATAGGTCTTCCACCCTCGGGTAAAACTTTGACTTTGGGAAATGCGACCTTCCAATAATTATCAACTGGACGAAGCAGAATAGTAATAACACGAGATGTTTTAGCTCTATGCTGTTTCATAGCTTGTTTCGCCAAAACATCCCAGTGATAATCTGAAGCAGTAAATTCTGAACTAATTAGCACCAAAATTATATCGGACTTCTTTAAATTTGTATCAATCTCACTTTCCCATTCCTTGCCTGGACTAATCATGCCTTTATGCCATTTGTTAATCACACCTTGCCGCTCCAAAGTGCTGAGGTGTTCCTCTAACTTTTGCCGCATCTTTTCATCTTGTGTAGAATCGGAGCAGCAATAAAAAACTTTGACAGCCTTGGTATTCGGCATTAGTTTCAGCACCTATTGGTATGAAATAATTATTATTTTTTCATACCATTTTTTGTTTAATTTTTTGATATTTTATTTAGTCTCAACTATGAAGTTTAAACAGTGAAATTTTACGATTTTACTGCCAACTCTTTTGCAACTAACCGGATACCTTCAGCGACACTTAAAAATGCCTTATTAGAATTTCCCCACTTTTTAACAGGTTTAGCGTCTTTGGGCAAGGCTTGAAGTCTTCCAAACGGTGCGCTCTTCCAATCAACAAAGTCAAGAATTACAGGGATAACTCTGGCTTCTTTGGCTTTATGCCTTTCCATTGCCCGTTTCACTTCAACATCCCAGCAATAATCTGAAGCGATAAAATTTGCACTTATAAGCAGCAAAATTATCTGAGATGAATCTAAGTGAGTGTCTATCTCATTCTGCCATTCTTTTCCTGCTCCAATTTTGCGATCATGCCATCCTGTAATCACTCCTTGCCGCCTTAAAAGAGTGAGGTGATTTTCTAGTTTGTCGCGAAGTTTTTCATCTTCATGAGCGTAAGAATAAAACACTTCAATAGCTTGATCAGGTTGCAATGACATAAGTTTCTTTATGGATCGAATCTCTGAAAGTAGGTTTAAATCTTTATTAAAGTTGTCTGCTAAAACTTGCAGCTTTTATTTGAAGTAAAAGGTATCACAAGATTGATTTGAATTTACAGAATAGTGCTATATAAGACTCTACCATATAGCACTACTAAAGTAATAGCACTTGTTCATCTATTCAAACTCTTTACCGACACTATTTTATCAGCTTCATCTACTGTTATTTGCGCCAACCCAAATTGTTCAATTACGGC
>NZ_DASQZC010000605.1:0-8463 GCF_035638895.1 Nostoc sp.
GATTTGACAGACAAAGAGTGGGAAATAATTGAGCCATTATTGCAGACTTTGAAGAAAACTAGACCCCCTCTGTGGACAAAGCGGCAAATTCTTGACGGTGTATTTTATCAACTTAAGAATGGTTGCAATTGGGCTGACTTACCTAAAAATTTGCCACCCTATTCGACTATCTTCTGGTACTACAAGCATTGGTGTCAGGAGGGTATCCTTGATAATATTAAGCTGTTATGTATACAACTTGCACAATCAGGGCGGGCAAGATGCCCACCCCACAAGCATTTTGAAAAAATATTAGTGCAAATTAAAGGCGCAACAGCTTATGGCCAATTTGCACACGCATTGACAAAAAATACCAAATATGAATAATTTAAAAACCACATCTTTCGTAAGGGCACAGCATTGTTCCCTACAACATGGTCTATTTCCGTAGTTTACCGCCGTAGGCATCGCAGGATAATTAAGAAAAGCCTGAAAACTTTCTATGCATGGTTAATGTACATCACTATGCATCTGTACAGTATGTAAGTGACACACTTATCCTATTTACGACACATTGCGCGTAGAAAGACACCCAAAGGGGTACGCCAACGTCTTCTGGTGTATCTGCTCACATCTCAGACTTATTTGCATAATTTCGGATACATTACCGCAAATGCGCTGATACTTTATTTTTGCCTCTTCATAAAATCCGCAAAAACACCGTTACGCTATTTGAACTTGTGATCAAAACTTAGAGCATCCAGTTTATTAGGGCGTGTTTATGACCAACCCTGTAAAGACGGTTATCCAAGTCAATCTGGAGATGGCTCTAGAAGTAGCTCATGAATTGGAGCTTGCTCCATCCACTCAACTCGGTGCTTATTGTTTGGAGATTTTGCGGGAGATAGGATGTGCTGGTACTGAACTCCCACTCAACTTACAAACTCGCGATCAGCAACTAAACTTTATCACAGGTTTTGCGTCTTATGCTTTCGGGGAGGTACAAAGTGTATAAAGCATTAATTGAAGATATATTTTCCGATCCAGAAGAGGCAGAAGAAACTACTTTTCCTGCCACAGATACTGATTTGTTAATTTTAACAGAAAAATTTTTAGGGTTTGAAATCCCTTCAAAGGTTTTCTTACAAGCTATAGCCATTGCTGATTACGATGGTGCAGCTGCTTTTCGCTACGTTGATAATTATCTGACAACTCTCAAAAATAAGAATAAACGTAACCATAAGAAATTACTTGTGTTAGGTGCTTCAACTAAATACGACAATAATTGATGTGTTTCTTTACAAGCTAACCCTGAACCAATCCGATTTAAATAAGATAATTTGTATAGCCGATGTAGAGACATTGCAATACAATGTCTCTACACACATCTCTCGCACACCGACAAGGAAGCACAATTAGAATTTATCTAGAAGCTAGTACCTCTGCGCGGAAGTTAAAAGTCAAAAGTTAAAATTCAAAACACTTTTTCATTGATTTCAAATAGTTGCGCTATTTTCCACCGTATTGTAGTAGTGCTGAGATTTTGATTAAATCAAATATTTTTAGGTTATTACTCTCTTTTAAGACACACTTGCTCATAACTTTTACCAGCAATATCCCAAGTGAATTCTGTTTCTACCAGTTGTCTACCTTTGTGAGACAATTCTGAACGCAGATGTGGATGCTCAAATAGTTGACTAATAGCGGTGATGTACTCTGCCGGTTTATTTGCTCGTAATGCCCGCAATGGATGACTAGCACCATCTACGGCTAATCCTTCTAAACCGCGATCGCTAGCTACTATTGGTACACCAGATGCCATTGCCTCTAAAGTTTTATTTTTAATGCCAAACCCTGTCCGCATCGGTACAACGCAGATGGTAGATTGATGTAAGTATTCTACCATCGAAGGTACACGCCCAATTACATTAATTCCTGGTTTTTGAGCAAGTGCTAAAACTTCTGATACCGGATGAGAACCGACAATATCGAAAGTTGTATCAGGATACAATTTTTGGATTTCTGGCAAAACTTCGTTGCTGAAAAAGCAGACAGCATCAATGTTTGCCAAATTATCCATTGCACCGATGAAAATTAAGCGGTGTCCACCTGGATCGGTGGTACGATTGGGGAAAGAAACTAAATCTACGCCATTAGGAATAACTGTAATTTCACTATTGGGATTAAATTCTTGTAGTTGAATTTTATCTTCTTCTGTTGTTGCAACGATTGCCGAAAACTTAGCACAGTAGTTTTGCTCATAACGCCGCAAAAGGGGCAGATTAATTTTGTCTCTGAATGAATTTTCTGAAATTCCTGCTGCTAGTTGGTTTAGACAAGTAGCGTAAACAGAACTATGAATATTAACTATAGTTTTTAGTTGTTTGGGAAAATGCGAACGTACATAAATTTCATTAACGCTATGTTCGCAGGTAATTACATCACATTTCCCCGCTTCCACCCAGTTATCAACCCATGTTTGCATCTCAACTGAGTAGCGGTTGAGGACACTTGGCGATGTCCCCTGCTGCAAAAATTTACCAAATCGCTGTATTTTCTTCAATATTCCGGTGGTTCCAGAATCTGGCGGGCGTTCAAAAATGGCTAAATGATCCACACAGTCGCGTAATCCTGCTACTTCTGCGTCTGTAACATCACCCTCGCGTTGAGTCGCCAGGGTAACACTATGGCGTTGACTCAGATATTTAAGTAAATTAAATGTCCTTACTTGGGTTCCCCCGCGCGTTGGTGGGTAGGGAAAGGTGGAAGAGAGCATTAAGATGTTCATATAAGTGATGCATTAAATGTGATACCTATACCATCACCTCATTGGAGGCTGTATGTCATCATTTGATATTGAATAGACCTCACACGATGTGCAACTTAATTTTTGACCTCTCTCCAAACCTCTCTCCTAAAAGGAGAGAGGCTTTGAATTTTACTCCCCTCCCCTTGCAGGGAAGGGGCTGGGGGTTAGGTCTTTTTTTATCTCAAAATCTCTGTATGCAAGAGGTCTATTGCATCCAAGCGAGAATTCATTACAGATTACAGCATAATCAAACCCAATCTGACACCCACAGCAACAGCCTCGGTGCGGCTGGAGACACTGAGCTTTTGAAAAATGGATGAGAGATGAAATTTGACGGTATGCTCAGAAATATGCAAGCCTTTAGCGATTGCTTTATTCCCCAACCCAGAACCAAGCATACCTAAAACCTCTATCTCGCGTGGTGTCAAGCTTTGTACCGGATTCGCCACCACTTTTTCTCGGATAGACAGTAATTCTATAGCATCCGGGTGCAGCACCACCAAACCAAAAGCGATCGCCTCCACAGCAGCAACAATTTCTGACTCTGTGCTAGTACTGGGCAATATCCCCCGGATACCAGAACGTAACCCCGTCTCTAAATCAATGGTGTCAAGTTCCTCAACAATGACGATCATTCCTAATGGATATTGCTGTTCTTGAATAACCAGCAATTTTTCCCACACCGATTGTTGAAGATTGCCACTCAAATCTACCAGCACCACATCTGGTTGTAATTGTCCAACTTCCCTAGCCAATGCATTCAAATCGGATGCACTCCCCACAACCGTCAGCCGAGGATTGGTAGTTACTACAGCTGATAACCCTGCCCGCACTACAGGGGAAGTGGCAACTACCATCACCCGGATCATGTCGCCTCCACAGCAGTTTTACCAGACTGCACCTCAACATAAATCACGAATTGCTGCCCACCGCGTAAGAGTTGTAGCGGCACAGAACCTTTACTGTCATGGAGATATTTAGTTAAATCATTCATGCTAGTGAATAATCGCCCCGAAACTCCTATTAAAACATCGCCGATTTGCACACCAGCAATTTCTGCCGCACTGCCAGGTAAAATTGATAACACCAATAAACCCAAGCTACGCCTACTTAAAAGCACAGGTTGCAGTGTAACTCCCAGTTGCGGACGACTATTTCCCTGTAAAAAACGCTCAACGGTATTGCTGGGAACTGCCACAGCCAAACCATTAACAATCATCGTATTAATTCCCACGACTCCGCCTTGACAATCGGCAAGTGGCCCCCCAGAGTTTCCAGGATATAGCTGCAAATCAGCCATAACAGCCCGTGGATTATTTGCATAGATAATTCCAGTTGTCACAGCACCACTGTCAGCAAAGGGATTACCCACCGCTAAAACTAATTCACCTACTCGTAGCGCCTCAGAATTACCAATAGTTGCAGCAGTTAAATTAGTGGCGACAATTTTCAGGGCTGCTAAATCCTGCTGTGGATCAAATTGTGTCCGCACCGCATCAAATACCCTTCCATCTGCCAATTCCACAGTTGCACGGTTGCTGGTTGCAACATGGGCATTAGTAATAATTAGTCCGTCAGCTTGCCAAATTACACCAGAACCGACTCCCAGAGAGCCGCTTTTCACTTTGACAGTGCAATTGCGTAGTTTAGCAGCTACCTCTGTTAATTCAGCAGCGATGTTAGTTAATGTTGTGTTTGCCATGTCATATCATGTTTGGGTAATTAGTTATGATTCCATAGTCATTGCACCCCACCCCTTAATCCCCTCCCCGCCTGCGGGGAGGGGATTAAGGGGTGGGGTTCTTCGATTTAATAAGTAATCAAGCGGACAGACAGTTCCGAGTTCAGAAGCTCAACGTTCGAGCAAAAAGGTGGAAGTTCCGAGTTCAGAGGCTCAACGTCCGAGTAAAAAGGTCAAAGCTCCGAGTTCAGAAGCTCGAATGAATAGAAAATTTAGATAAATCTTGACAGACTACTAGTTAAACCCATCCCAAATTGGATTATTCTTGCTTAGTAGGTCGTTCGCCAACTGCGATCGCTAGCTCAATTAACACTCCACCTCGGACAGCTTGTACATTGACAGTTTTACCGATGCGATCGCTACTATTGAGTAACGCCAGTACATCACCTGTATCACCCACAGTTACGCCATCGAACGTTACCAAAACATCGCCAAGCAGCACACCTGCATTGTCAGCAGGCCCAGAAGGCTCAACATTAACCACAATTACCCCAGTTGCAGAAGTTAAATTGAGAGCAGTTTTCAGATTCTTAGGTAAGCGTACAGGTTGCATTCCCACACCCAAGTATCCTTTAGAAATGCGTCCTTTTGCTACTAATTGGTCAACCACGCGATCGACTGTAGCAGTGGGAATAGTCAAAGCAGTACCACGCCGCCCCGATGTATTCATGCCTACAACAAAACCAGCAGCATCTACGAGCGGCCCGCCTGCAAAACCAGAGTAAAGGGTAATGTCTGGGCGGATGAATTGGTCAATATTCCCGCCATTCATACTCCGCCAAGCACCGCTAACTACACTCACCGCACCCATCGCCGCCCTTAAATCACCTTCGCTACCTCTCGCCAGTCCCAACACAAGATGACCAACTTTGAGCGTTTTGGCATCGCCAACTTTTGCCACAGGAATTTCTACATTTTCTAGCTTAAAAACAGCGATATCGGTGCTAGAGTCATGACCCACGAGTGTTACTGGTGCAGTACTACCATTTAATAGAGTGATAGTGATGTCGTCATAGCGCTGGAGTGACTCATCAGAGGTAACAATAATGCCATTACGCCAGTGAATACCACTTGGAGAAACACGAGTACCCGCATTTACAGCAACCACAGCACTTCCAGCTTGTTCTACGGTATCAGCTAAACTGTTGGATAAAGCCAGTAATGAAGACATAAGATTTTCCGCAAACGTTCTTAGATATTCATATCGTCCCGTTTTATCAACCCAGATGGCATCGGAAAAATGGGGAGAATTCATCCTAGAAAAATGGCTAGTGCCTCTTTGGGGAAGTCAAAAGTCAAAAATCAAACTAATTTCTAGTACAGACGCCATTAATCGCGTCTGTACCTACCCAAAGAAATTCAAAAATCAAATCGGATTGCTATACAAGATTTAAAGCCATGTACGTGGCTATCCTTCGTGAAAGGGAAAATCTCAGTCCACTTGAGTGGACTTGAGCTATTAGCCTTGGAATTTATTTCAAGGCGGGATATTGGTCAGCACGACACTTTGACTATTACAAAAATGTGGGCAAAATATCACGAACACTAAGTGTATTGCATTCTAAGCTTGAATAGCAATGAAATGGCAGATAAACAAATGCACACCCAATCAAGAGAAATCAACCTACTCACTCCATCTAAAGAATTAGCTCTATATCGTCTGAAGCTTTTGGTATATGTAAACTAGCCCCACTAATCGCTTGAGAATCTAAAATAGTCAACCACAATCAACTCTAGACTAGCAGCACATAAACCCTTAGTATCGAATATGGAGTTTATATGAGTTAGGGATTGTTACATGGCAACTTATAAGGTCACATTAAAGACCCCAGACGGTGAACAAGTAATCGACGTTCCTGATGATGAGTACATTCTAGAGATCGCTAACGAGGAATATGATCTTGACTTACCCTATTCCTGTAACGCTGGTTCTTGCTCTACCTGTACCGGGAAGCTAATTTCAGGTACAGTTGACCAATCAGATCAGAACTTCTTAGACAACGATCAAATGGACGAAGGATTTGTCCTCACCTGCGTTGCCCGCCCCACTTCTGATTGCGTTATCGAAACCCATCAAGAAGAAGCCCTTAACGGTTAACTAAGAAATGTGGATTTAATAAAGAGCAACTTTTGTAGGGTGCGTTATAATATTTGTCCTAGCGCACTAAAAATCTGTGGTGGTGTATAACACACTATAAAAGATTTAAAATTTTGCACTTTCCTATAAATCTGTATAGGCTGAGTAATTCACAATAAAAAGCGCTCCCCTTTTGGGGAGCGCTTTTTATTTAGTTTAATAGATAGTTAGCAGATATAAAGCTAAAATTATCCAGATGATGCTAGATTAACTTTGACAACTTTATTCTTTTCTTCTTCAGCTTTGGGTAGCGTCAAGTTCAAGATGCCATCTGTTGTTTTAAAAGTATTTCGCTGTGACTCTAGGTAATCCAAAAATTTTAATACTGACAATAGGACTATTAAAATATCCTCTTAAAGCTTACAATACGTAGCGTATCCTACAAAATTTTAGTAGATTCACGCGAATAATGATAATAATTATGTTGTAGTTTTTTCCTTTGACAGAGATAAGATAATAAGAGATTTCTCACAAAGTGCTGATAACATATATGCCAACAAGTTGGATTTACCTTATCGCCGCAATCCTCTTTGAAGTTTCAGGCACAACTTGCATGAAGTTATCGCAAGGATTTACTAAAATAGGCCCTTCCATATTAATAGTTGTTTTTTATGGACTTTGTTTTACTTTTTTGACTCTTGCTCTCAAGAAACTTGAAATGAGTGTGGCTTATTCTGTCTGGGCTGGATTGGGAACTGTCTTAATTGCTATTATTGGTATTATTTGGTTTCGTGAATCTGCCACACTTATCAAGCTCATTTCCATCGGCTTAATAATTATGGGGGTAATTGGCATAAATGCAAGCCAATAAATGAAATAGGTACGAGTCTACAAAAGTATCTTTGGATTAAAAAATAAAAGCATAGATACGCCAGATATCGCGGTTATATCGTATGGGGCTAATCACTTATGATTAGAATCTCTTTGTGTTAGCCGAAAAAATAAGCCTTTAAGCTGACTTTTACCTCTCAGATGGAAAACCTCACTTCTTGCAGTAGAGAGGCTTGGAATTCTCCCCTTACCTTGTAGAAAAGGGGGCTGGGGGGTTAGATTCCGCTCTCTTATTTTCTAGATAATGTGAAAAGTTAGGTTTTTAAGGAGAAATGATATTAGGCATCGCCTCAAATAAAAAATACCTCGTCCATGTTAAAATAAAGGAGGTAAATAAACCAAAACTGATCATTCTGCTTGTTGCTGTTGTAGCGAATACACCAGCAATTTTTATTGTTCTGCGAGCAGAGCAAAATGAGCAGACTTAGCTAAATGCTATTAAAAGTCGGGATCTAGAACTTTTGATAACGACAAGAGGGCTTTTCAAACATCTTCTTTACTTTAAAATTTATTAAACCCAGCAGAACGACGATAAAGTAACCAAATAAATAGCGGTGAACCTAGCAAGGCAGTGACGGAACCTACTGGTAGTTCCACTGCTCCTAGTCTAGAGAGTAAATCTGCAAAAGTAAGTAACCATGCACCCCCAAGGGCGGAAAGTGGCAAAACAAAGCGATGATCTGTACCAACGATGAGGCGGACACCGTGAGGGACAACAAGACCAACAAATCCGATCAAGCCACTGATGCTGACTGCACCTGCGGCTAATAGAGTGGCGACACCACCAATTAACAAGCGCGATCGCGTCAACGAAACGCCCAAACCCACAGCCAAATCATCCCCCAAAGCCAGCACATTTACCGATCGCGCCAACAAGCATCCCCCTAACAATGCAACGATGATGTAAGGCCCAGCTGTCGCAATTTCTTGCCAACCCCGTCCGTTAAGGCTACCAACCAACCAACT
>NZ_DASQZC010000606.1:0-1628 GCF_035638895.1 Nostoc sp.
TGCCGGAAAAGTTGCATTCGAGTAAATAGGGAGTGGGGAGATGAGGGAGATAGGGGAGAAATAACTCCTAATATCATGTCCGCATAATTAGTTATGCTAACCACAGTCATTACACCCCACCCCCAACCCCTCCCCGCAAGCCTACCGTGTATACACAAGTCCATCCAGAGCGAGTTTCCAGCCGATAAAGATGGATTCAAATTGTCTTAAACCATGAACAAGGGTAGGCATTCCAGGAGGCCTACCAGAGGTATAACCAGACCATCCACCAAGTCGAGCAATGATCCAAGTAGCCCAGGGCAAACAACCCCGTGGATAAGGATTTTGTAATTTTTTGGTATCGCCTTCAATAGAAGATTGAAGTCCTAATAAGCATTGCTGCTGCTTTTGACAAAAGGTAAGCTCGGCAGAAAGTTGAGTATTATCGCGTCCCTCAACCATTTGTAAGGTTCGCACGGCTACGGACAAAGCAAGGATTGTTAGGCGTTGGATTGCAATACTAGACTCTAACTGAGTCGCTTCGATATTCAATCCAGCTTTTTTGAGAGTGGCAAAAAGTTGTTCAATCTTCCATCGCCATCCGTACCACTTAATGACTCGCAGTGCCTGTTCCAAGCAGACAACAACGTGAGTTGTCAGCAACCGCCAATGAATCGGTTCTTGTCCTGCGGGTGGTTGGACTTCCAGAGCTTCAACAGCAAAAAGGGTAACACTAGGAGGATAGCCAAAAACGCCTAATTTATTGGGGCATTGAATCTCAACTTGTCCACAACGAACAATAAGCATTGCTTCTCTTGGCATTCGCTTTCGACGTGAGTCTGCGGGAACGTTAATTATATAAGTACCTTCACAAGGCTGCTGACTTAAGTAGTCGAATAGTGATTCAGACCGCCCTAACAATCGACGATCTTGACAAGCTCTTATCAGTAAATGATTATTTTTATTGGGTACAGTTGCAAATTCCTCAAATAAATCCGATTCGCGGTCGCCAATATGAGTTACCATTTTTGCTCCACCCGCTTCAAAGCATCGCTTACTACTGGATGCAGATGCTAACCATTTGTAAGATTCTTTCTCCTCAATTGGTAAATTTTGATAGTCTCGCTGATGTTTATCTGCATGGTTTATAGCTCGGCTCCACAGTTTTACTGTGCTTAACCCCAGTGGAAATCCACTCTCACCATCTAATACCAATGTTGGATGGATATAAAACCCGACATCTGTGTTATTGCCTACTACTCCTAATCCTGACGGTGACAGTCTACCTGCATGAGACTGCAAGTTAATCTCGCTAGTATCGCTAATCGCCAATACGTGTCGTTTTGCCAGATGAAACTCGCAATCATCCGAAAGGCTACGTACTAGTTCTGATAGTGTTACGTTTTCATTCTCCAAAAACCGATAATAACCCATCTGTTCTGCCCAATTTCGACTGATTTGCCGGATATTTATCGATTGGTGCTTACGAATCGCCTCGTATAATGCTGCCCCCTTTTTATCAGCCTTGGGTCTCCAAATGCCGTTCCTGGTGTCGTCGATGCGTGAATTAAGATTGGATTATCCATAGTTTTTGCTTCTCAAAAATCCTCTGCACCTACTTTACATCCGACTTGTGTATACACGGTAGG